>OMQK01000050.1 GCA_900313205.1 uncultured Bacteroidales bacterium
GATTATTAATATTTTATGCAAAAACCCCTATGTAAAATCACATAGGGGTTTTTGTTTAATTTGTTGATTGTATGGGAGTTACATTCGACGGTTACCGTATGTAAGACGTCAGAATCTTCATTGAGTCTTCCGGAATAAAGCACAGGTCATCGGCCGATGCAGGGACAAGGACGGTCTGTCCCTGACGGATGTCCAGGGACTCTCCGTCTACCTCCAGGGAACCGCTGCCGGATACGCACATCACTATGATGAATGAGTCAATCTCTGAGAGGTCCTTGGCGTAGGGGAGTGTTAGGTCATAGAGGTTTGTGGTGAAGTACTTGCAACTGACTAGCTCCACCTCTTCATCTTTGGCGGGCTCATAGAGGGTGCGGTAGGTTTCTTCCACCTTGAAGTTGATGGCCTGCTTTGCAAGTTCCGTGTGAAGCTGGCGGGGTTTGCCGTCAAGTCCCAGGCGGCCGTAGTCCCAGATGCGGTAGGTGAGGTCTGACGTCTGCTGGATCTCTGCCAGGAAGCATCCGCCGCAGATGGCGTGGATGCGGCCGGCGGGGAGGAAGAATACATCTCCGGGATGAACCTCATAGCATGCTAGGGCGTCCGTGATGGTGCCATCGGCCACCATCTTCTCATATTCCGCGGGCGTGAGCGCACGTGAAAGGCCGGAGTAGAGCTTTGCGCCGGGCGCGGCATCTATCACATACCACATCTCCGTCTTGCCGCGGAAGCCTTCCCCGTGGCAGCGGACGGCCATTTCGTCGTCCGGGTGCACCTGGATGCTGAGGTCCGTGAGGGCGTCAATGAACTTCACAAGGAGGGGGAATTCATCACCGGTTGTAGCGTAGACGTGCTTTCCAACCAGTTCTCCCTTGAATTCCTTCACCAGTTCAGTGACTGTTTTGCCGGCATAGGGGCCATCGGCCACAACGGTGGGGTGCTCCGGAACTCCGCTTATCTCCCAGCTTTCGCCAATGTGGGGAATGTCAGTTGAAATGCCTTTATAGGGGGCAATCTTATCTCCGCCCCACACCATGGTCCTGAGGAAAGGTTCAAATACAAGTGGCTGCATATTACAAGGATTCTTAACGCACAAAGTTACGCAAAATTTGTAACTTTGCGAATATGAAAAAAGTTGCACTTGCACTTGCCAGCGGCGGCCCCCGCGGCTTTGCCTATATCGGCGCTATTGAAGAACTTCAAAGGAGGGGTTACACCATCACTTCCGTGGCCGGAGCATCGGCCGGAGCCCTTGTGGGAGGCATCTTTGCCGCCGGGGGAATCCAGCAGTTCAAGGAATGGCTCTGCGGCCTTGACCCCGTAAAAGTCATGTCCCTTGTGGACGTAAACATCAGCCTCAATTCCTTTGTCAAGGGCCAGAGGGTCATGGACGCCATAAAGGAAAGGGTTCCGGACGTTAATATAGAGGATATGGAAATCCCCTTCACGGCCGTTGCTACAGACCTTTATACAGGAGAGGAAGTCATCTTCCGCAGCGGCCCCCTCTTTGAAGCCATCCGTGCCTCAATCTCAATCCCTTCCATGTTCGCCCCCGTCAAGTGGCAGGGCCGCACCCTCATAGACGGCGGTATAGTGAATACCTTCCCCCTCAACAGGGTTCAGCGCACGGAGGGGGACATCCTTGTGGGTTTCAATGTCAATGAGATAGATGCCGGGGAGATAAACGCATTCCTTTCAAGCCGCCAGGCGCTTGTGGACAGTGAGGCCGATGCCCGTGCTGAGGCCCGCTCCCTACTTAAAGAGACAATCGGGGCCGATAAAGACACCGTCATCACCAACGTCAAAAAGGGCCGCAGGCTTGTGCGTGAGGCAATCGGCGCAAAACTGGAAGAGCGGAAAATGGTCTCCGACGGCCGCGAGGGCTGGATTCCCGTTGGGGCCGATGAAACCTTCGGCTCCATCCTTCAGCGCAGTTTCGGCCTCATGAACAGCACCATTGCCCGCATGGGCATAGAGCTCACCCCTCCGGACGTCCTTGCAAGTCTCCCTTATGATTCCTACCACGGCGTGTACGGCTACTCGCACGCACCGGAGATCATAGAGAAGGGCAGGGAACTGATGGCCGCCGCCCTGGATAAATACGAGAATGCGTTCTGATTTGGTTTTTTGCCAAATTATTCCTACCTTTGCGGTCCCTCTCACTGTGGGGGGATCGCAACTTTTATGTTAAACCATTAATAATCAAGACAGTGGACACACTTAGCTACAAGACAGTTTCCCTGAACAAGGCAACTGTGAACAAAGAGTGGCTCGTCATTGATGCAACAGATCTCGTGCTTGGTCGCCTCGCTTCCCGCGTGGCCCTGGTACTCCGTGGCAAGAACAAGCCCGGTTACACCCCGCACGTGGATTGTGGTGACAACGTCATCATCGTAAATGCAGATAAGATCCGTCTTACCGGCAAGAAGATGACAGACCGCGTTTACACCCGCTACACCGGTTATCCGGGCGGCCAGCGCTTCACCACTCCCAAGGAAATCCTTGCATCAAGGCCCGAGGAACTCATCCGCATGTCTGTGCGCGGTATGCTCCCCAAGACCCGTCTCGGGGACAAGCTCATCAATAACCTGTACATTTACGCAGGTCCTGAGCACAAGCAGCAGGCACAGAACCCCAAAACCATTAAGTTTAACGAAATTTAAACAGAGCACATGGAACAGAAACACGCCCTTGGAAGACGTAAATCAGCTGTCGCTCGTGTTTATGTAGTACCCGGAACAGGCAAGTTCATGATCAATGACCGCCCCATGGAGGAGTACTTCAAGGAGGGAACCCTCCAGTACATCGCCAACCAGGCTCTCGAGGTCACAGGTACTGCAGGTCAGTTTGACATCAAGGTAACCCTCGTTGGTGGTGGTACCAAAGGTCAGGCAGAGGCCGTACGTCTCGGAATCGCCCGCGCACTGTGCGAGGTAGACAAAGAGGCTTACCGCGCTACCCTCAAGGCCGCCGGATTCCTCACCCGCGACGCTCGCGAAGTTGAGCGTAAGAAGCCCGGTCAGCCTGGCGCACGTCGTCGCTTCCAGTTCAGCAAGCGTTAATCGGCCTGAACAATTTACGTCAGCACGGCTGCGGTATTCATCAAATCCTGAGATCCAGGTGAGGATGAGAATCTTCCCAGGCTACAAAAAGGATTGCCGCACCGCGAAAAAATCCCGGAGACCAGTCAAGGACTGCTACTCACGGGGATTGATGAAAGAGTTATTATTTAGACAATCAGAAAAACCATGTCAAGAACCAATTTTCAGGAATTGCTCGATGCAGGCGCACACTTCGGCCACCTTGCCCGCAAGTGGAACCCTAAGATGGCTCCGTACATCTTCGACCAGAAGAACGGCATCCACATCATAGACCTGCACAAGAGCGTCGTCAAGATTGACGAGGCCGCAGAGGTCCTTAAGGAAATGGCCCGCAGCGGCCGTAAGGTCCTCTTCGTAGCCACCAAGAAACAGGCAAAGGACGTTGTTGCCACAAAGGCTGCAGAGGTCAATATGCCTTCAGTGACGGAGCGCTGGCCCGGTGGAATGCTTACAAACTTCCCCACCATCCGCAAGGCCGTCAAGAAAATGAACACCATCGACAAAATGAAGGAAGATGGCACCTTCGAGAAACTCGCAAAGCGTGAGCGTCTCCAGGTGGAACGTCAGCGTGCAAAGCTGGAGAAGAACCTCGGTTCCATCCGCGACATGTCACGCCTTCCCAGCGCCCTCTTCGTCGTAGACGTCCAGAAGGAAGCTAACGCCGTCAAGGAAGCTGTCCGTCTGAACATCCCGGTAATCGCTATGGTTGACACATGTTGCGACCCTACCCCCATCGATTACGTGATTCCGGCCAACGACGACGCAACAAAGTCCATCGAGCTCATCATGGACGTGATGTGCAAGGCCATCTCCGAGGGTCTTGAGGAGCGCAAGCTTGAGAAGGAGAAAGAGGCCGATGCAGCCCCCGCAGAGGATGCACCCGCCGCTGAGACTCCCGAGCGCAAGCTTCGTCCCCGCCGCAGCGCAGCTGCAAAGGCAGAGGCCGCACCCGCAGAGGAAGCCGCTCCCGCCGCAGAAGCACCTGCAGCAGAATAATTATTAACCGTTAAAGCAAGTAAAAAGTTATGGCTATTGCATTAGCAGACATCAAGAAGCTGCGTGACATGACCAGCGCCGGTATGATGGATTGCAAGAAGGCTCTTGAGGAAGCTGAAGGCGACTTCAAGCGTGCCGTTGAGATCCTTCGTGAAAAGGGCAAATCCACCCTTGCAAAGCGTGGTGACAATGAGACCACCCAGGGTGCCGTTCTCAGCCGCATCAATGGCGGAAAGGCTATCCTCGTGTGCCTTGGCTGCGAAACAGACTTCGTAGCTGCCACCCCCGATTTCAAGAAACTCGCAGGTGAGATTGCAGACGCTGCCATCACCGCCTTCCCCGCATCCCTTGAGGATCTCAAGGCTGTGAAGCTTGCAAGCGGTTATTCCCTTGAGGAAGACATTACAAACCAGGCCGGTAAAACCGGTGAGAAGCATGTCCTTGCTTTCTACGGCGCCCTTGAGGCTCCGTTCGTGAGCGAGTACGTTCACTTCAATGGCAAGCTTGGCGCCATTGTGGCTTTCAACAAGGTGGTTCCCACTGAGATTGCCCGCGGTATCGCCATGCAGGTTGCTTCAATGAACCCCGTGGCCGTGGACGCAGAGTCCGTGCCCGCAGAGGTCATTGAGAGTGAGCGCACCGTTGCCATCCAGAAGACCAAGGACGAGCAAGTCCAGAAGGCAGTTGACAACGCCCTCAAGAAGGCCGGAATCAACCCCGCCCACGTGGACAGCGAGGATCACATCGAGTCCAACACTGCAAAGGGTTGGCTCACCGCAGAGCAGGCACAGCAGGCCCGCGAAATCATTGCCAAGGTAGGTGCAGAGACTCTTGAGTCCCTCTCCAAGAAAGAGCAGATGATTAACGGTATTGTGAACGGCCGTATCCAGAAGTTCCTGAAGGAAAACACCCTTATGGAGCAGGAATATCAGCTTAGTGATGACAAAGCAACTGTAGCCGCCGCCCTTAAGGCTGTGGATGCAGAGGCAAAGGTCCTTTGCTTCAAGCGCTTCTCCCTTTCGGACTAAAACCGAAACTCCTCAAAACAAAAACGGCACCCAAAAAGGTGTCGTTTTTTTGTATTCATAACAAACGAAACGTTTTTTTGTTTACATTTGTATTTGACATACTAAAACGCCAACATTTATAACCTCATTAATAACCAAAAAATTTAACAAATGAAACGGTTTTTTAAATTTGCGCTTGTCGCATTAGCAACTGCAGCAGTAGCTGTAGCTTGCCAGAAGCCCGAGCAACAGCCGGAAAAGATAGCCCTCAAGGGTATTTCCCTTAACAAGCCGGCAGTCGAACTGGCTATTGGTGCAAAGGAAACTCTTACCGTAAAGTTCGATCCCGAAAACGTTACGGAAAAGCCCACCATCGAGTGGTCTACCTCTGCTCCCGCTGTGGCAACTGTCGCTGAAGGCGAAGTAACAGCTGTGGCCGCAGGTGAAGCAACCATCACCGCAAAGGCCGGCTCTTTCACCGCAACCTGTAAGGTTACAGTAAAGGGTGAAGAGCAGCCCGAACCTGGTGATTTCACCAGCCCTGACTGGGCAAACATCGGTGCTATCACCAATGGTAACCACACATTCAAGTTCACCAAGGACGACAAATATGCCTATTTCTTCTCAGAGAGAACCAGCGAGGGCCGTTTCAATGATATCTGGGGTGGCGAAGGTTATATCTATTTTGCTTTTGACTTTGATAATAACCTTGAAACTGGAGAAACGCTGAATAGTAATGGAAAGTATGAATACATCGGTTACATTTTCTGCTTCGGCGAAAAACCCAAGGTGGAAATCGTAGCGGATGGTGATTGCCTTCCCGATACCTACACCGTAAAGAATATTATCGCCAAGGGTTCTGCAGACGACAACGGTGTTAAGGTTGAGTACCGCGTTCCTCTCGCAGACCTCCCTCAGCTTCCCGAGAACTTCACCATCTACACCTGGGGTAACAAGGATATGGCAAAGGTTATCTATAAGTATCCTTATGAAGCCCCTGCTGTTCCTAAGGTAGCTTCCTGGGCAGAGGCCGAAGCCGCAGGTGTGATTCATTTCTTCCAGTTTAGGGCAGGAGCTAACTGGTCACCGAAAATTTATGAGGATTTGGAAGGTGATGCAGAGGACTTTGACAATCTTACCGTTGCGAATGGTGTTTATACTGTCTCCTATGAGGAAGCTTCCAACGAGCGCTGGCAGAGCCAGTTCTATATGCGTCCTAACCCTGAAAAGGCTACCCTTCCACTCAAGGCGGGCAAGAACTATCTTGTTTCCCTCACTTTCAAGTCCAATACACAATTTGGAGCTCTTGCAAAGTTGACCCAGTATGGTGCTGCTGCACCCAAACACGAAGGCGACCGCATTAAAGAATGGGAAAGCATTTTGCTTGAGGCAAATACAGAGAAAACGGTGGCATATGTAGTTGAGGGCGTAGATTGTGACAATGTAAACTTCGTCCTCGATTTCGGAACGCACCCTGCGAATACAACAGTTGAAATTTCAAACGTGAAACTAGAAGAGACGGATCTTCCTGTAGGTCCCGTAGGTGATGATACTTCAGGCCCCATTGATATCAATTGGGATTACACTCCCAGTGCAGAGTATCTTGCCGAGTCCAACCTTTGGAAGGCCGTTGATGGTGATAAAGTAGGATTCTACTATATCTACGATGCCGCCGGATATCCTGCCGCCGCTTCTGATTCTTATGAGCTACTGTCTTTCAAGGAGTCTACTTATGTTCTTGACTGCAAAGCCGCAACTGAAAGTACTTGGGCCAATCAGCTTTTCATCTATCCCAAGGAAGGAAGTTTCATAGCTTTAGATCCTGCCAAGACATACAAGGTTAAGATTACTGTATGCAGCAATGCCGACTACTACGGCCCGTTCATTAAACTGTGTACATACAATCCTGAGACTGCAAATCATGAAGGAGCTGAAATGTGGGCATTAACTGGATGGCCTGAGCTTATTACCTTCAAGGCCGGAGAACCTATTATAAAGGAAGTTGAACTGACCGGAAAGGAAGCACAGAACATTATCTGGGTTATGGGTTTGGGCGGTAACCCTAAAGATGCCAAGATTTACATCAAGGATATCATCGTTGAGGAAGTAGGCGGTGATGTGCCTCCCGCAGGTCTCAATGTAGACGTTCTAGATATGGAGTTCACCGCTGTCGACAAGACCAGCAATAGCTATTTTGATTGGAGTGACAGGGCTGGTGCTGCATCCACTGCCATTTATGCCGGCCAGAGTTCAACTGGTACAGGTCAGTACATCCAGCTTCGCACCAAGAACAACAATTCCGGTATCATCACCACTGCATCAGGCGGAAAATTAAGGCAGGTTACCGTTGCTTTCAATTCCGCTACTACTGACAGGAAAATCAACGTCTACGCAAAGAATACGGCTTACACTTCGCCTACCGATCTTTACGATGATACCAAGGCCGGAACTCTTCTCGGCTCAATTCAGGCCGGATCAGGCAATTACACAATCGATGTAACTGACGATTACGCATTTGTGGGTCTTCGTTCTGCAGATGGTGCAATCTATGTTGATAAGATTGAAATCGCTTGGGAGCCCGGTGGAGATGTTCCTCCCGCACCTGCAGGCATCAAGATTGATGGAGACTTCTCTGACTGGGCCGATGTCCCTGGATTTGAATCCAGTGGCAATACCACCAAAGAGTGGAAATTTGCTTCGGATGATGAGAATATTTACCTTTACTTCAAGATTGTAAGGAGCGATGTTATAGCTTCCAAGACTGATGATCCCGCAGATTCAGGCATATTCCCTTATAACTGGAGGCGTTACTGCACATTCATTATCGATACTGATAATAATCCTGCTACTGGAACGGACAAGACATACAAGGATTTGCATCTCACAGGTGCTGAAGCCTGGGGTCTTTTCTATCCCTTCAGAGGCAATGCAAATACAGCATCAGGCACAGATGGAAATCCTTCTGTTGTGAACGGAGTGGATGAACAAGGCGGAGTTGAAACACCGTCCACCGACAAAGTGAAGGTTTATGGCGTTGTGGAAGAAGATTTTGCTTATCTTGAGGCTGAAATCTCAAGAGCTTCAATCGGATCTCCCGCCTCTGGCAAGATGACCATTCAGGTTGGTCTGTCATACAACAATCCGGACCCTCAGGAAGTTACTCTTAAATAATCTTTACATCCTAGATAAACTGACCCCCGGAAGTTTAACTCTTCCGGGGGTTGTTTTTTAGTATATGTACTTACTTGGTTTCCTTGAAGGATGGAGCGTAAAGGAGTAAGAATAGCTCTCATCGCTCCAGAGGGTGTAGGCGGGTTCCGGACGGGCGCCCCAGCTGTCGTAGCCACCGATTCCGCTCATCTTATAGTCAATGCAAACCTCAGTGAAATCATTGAACGGAACATCCGTAATGTGGGTCTGGCTCTTTGTGATGCCGCCGTCAAGGTCTTCAATGGTTTGCCTCAGGGCATTGAATTCAAACAGTCCCTGGACGGTGATTCCGCCTATGCTTAGCCAGTTCACATCAGTGTGGTGACCGCATTCCTGGGGCCTTACATATGGATAGTATTCCTTGGATGCAGCGCTCTTGAATATGCTCTTGAACGTGCATGAAGCCCTGTCCCAGTAGTTCTCCACCGGGCCGCGGCCAAAGTATGAGAAGGCATCATCGGCCACCCTGAATCTTACGCCAAGGCGGGGGATTTCAATGCCCTTGAGAGTAGGCTCTGCGGCGGTTTCCACCTCTATCTTAAGGGTGCCGTCAGGGAATACGGTCCAAACCTCTGATGCCCTTACGCCCTGGCCCTTGACAAGGATGCGTACGGTGCCATCGGCCTCTTCTGCCTTTACGGCAACAGGCTTCCAGGCCTCCTTATAAATGGAAGTGCGCTCCGGGGCACGGTTGCCGTAGTCGTTGTCTATGGGTGCACGCCAAAAATTGGGCCTGATACCAAAGGACGGATCCACAACATCCTTTCCGCCCACCTTCCAGCTCTTTACGCAGCCCCATTCCTTGTTGAAGACAAGTTCTACCTTCTGGCCGCGCACAACAATCTGGGTGTCTCCGTCCGTAAAGCCCACATAGCGCTTTACCTGCACTTTTTCCGGGGCCGATGTATCCTTGATGAAGATCTCGTCGCAGGCATCGGCCGTGGTGAAGAAGATGCGGTACTGCCCGGGCTTTTTCATACGGGGAAGGCGTACCTTGAATTCCTGGTACTCCTGAGGGCCCACGTTGAGCTTTACCTTGCCCTTTGCAAGGAAGATGCGCTTGCCGTCACGTTCTACCCACCACTTGAGCGTTGTTCCGTTTACGGTGGTGAAGTAGTAACGGTTGAATACCTGGAACACGCCGTTTTCAAGGTCCTTGGCGCTTACGGAAAGGTTCTGGTGGATGTGCTTCACCTCATAGAAGGCGGGGTGGGGATCGCGGTCAGGATTCACTATGCCGTTGCAGCAGAAGTTTTGGTCCGACGGGGGATTCTCTCCGTAGTCTCCGCCGTAGGTCCAGCCGCGTTTTTCGTCGTACAGGCCCTGGTCCACCCAGTCCCAGATGAAACCGCCCTGAAGGTGGGTGTGGCCGTAGAACTGCTCCCACATGAGGTCCATGGAGCCGTTGGAGTTACCCATTGCGTGGGTATATTCGCAAAGCACAATTGGACGGGCGCTGTAGGTCTCTCCCATCTTCTTCAGCCACTTTGTGTCAGGGTACATGGGGTTGATGAAATCCGTGTTATGCTCGAATTCGGCCCTTTCATATACCACAGGCCTGTTCTGGCCATCCTTCTCCAGGGATTTCAGGAGCTTGTAGGTTTCATAGAAGTTCACGCCGTTACCGGCCTCGTTGCCAAGTGAGAGGATGGTAACGCAGGGGTAATTGGCCGTACGCCTGTACATGTTGAGTGTACGGTCAATGTGCTTTGTGAGCCATTCCGGCTTGTTGCCAAGGGTTTTGTCCAGGGAGTAACCCATACCGTGGCTTTCAATGTTGCATTCGTCGTACACGTAGAAGCCAAGGGAGTCGCAGAGCTCATAGAACTCGCGGGGCTGGGGATAGTGGCAGGTGCGGATGGCGTTGATGTTGGCCTTCCTCATGAGGAGGAGGTCCTCGAGGATGTTCTGCTTGGTGGTATAATGGCCGGTGTAGGGGTTGTGCTCATGGAGATT
>OMQK01000015.1 GCA_900313205.1 uncultured Bacteroidales bacterium
TAAATCAACAAAAAGGGCAGTTTGCAACCGCAAAGCTGCCCTTTTTCGGTAACCAGCTGCCCTTGGGGCCGCGCGTAACCTAAAATCGGCCCTTTTCCGGTAATCGGCTGCCCCTCCCATAATCCTTTGAACGTAAGAACTGATTGATAAGATGAATGGAAACGCCAAGACTCTCCGCTATGGATTGGGCTTTTATATTGAATTGCTTTGAAAGTTTCACGGCAAGGCGTGCCATCTCATCTTTATTCAATTTTGAAAGAGACTTTCCCTCAAAGTCCATCAGGAGTACTTGTGATACAATATCTGTCAGTTCACTGCTGCCGTATTCATTCTCTTCTCCACATTTCCGCGCAATTGCTACAAAGGATTCGTAATCCTTGACAAGCTTGGTCATATAGTCCTTAGGCCCGGTAAACAGCTGCCTCACCAGCCGGGTATTGACAAATGACTTTGGGAGTAAACCCAGTACGGGGTGAATTTCCCAATGTGCCGGCAGTTCAATCCTACAGCCGGTCAGTGCCTCCAATTCTTTAGATCCGAACTCGGAAACACGTTTTCCGTGAAGCAAATCGGCAAACAAGGAGTAATGCAGATAACCACTTCCCCAAGGATATCCGCCAGGGACTGCAAATTCTTTTTCATAATGGTTTCTGTCCAGGTAAATAATAAGTTCCTTCATCTGCGCTTTGTCTTCAATAGGGATAAGTTTGAAGCCGTAGTCTTCAGGCAAGGGCTTGTAATGATCGGCGACAAGCCTTAGATTCAGTTTACGCTTCAGATACAGGAATGCTTCAACGGCATCATTCCCGGTGCCGCTCAGTATAATATGAATGTGGTTTGGCATCAGAGTGAAATCATAGATAACTATTGAGTATCTCAAGGTTATCAGACCTATCAACATCATTCCGTAAGTAAACTGTGCAATATTATTGAAGATACAGCCATCCTTCCACCCGTCTGTAACTAGGTGGTAATATCCTTTTCCCATCTTGCGGTACTCCTCCCGCTGTTTCCTATAGTTTCTCATATCACAAAGTTGAGAAAAGTTATCGGTTTCAAACGTTGTGAAACGAATGAAACGGATAAAAGGCATTCTGGCTGTGTATGAGCGGCATCTTTTATATGGATTTTCGCCCACTTTTGCACGAAAATCCGCATTTTTGTGTAATTTTGCTATATGCTGATTGCTCTTGAAGGCTTCATGGGAAGCGGAAAAACCACGGTGGGGCGCATTCTTTCGGATGCGCTGGGGTGTCCGTTCATAGATCTGGATGAGGTCATTGCCCGTAAAGCCGGTCGCTCCATCCCGGCAATTTTTGAGGCCGATGGAGAAGCCGCCTTCCGCCGCCTTGAAAAGAAGGCGCTGGAAGGAACTATATCAAAATACGCTGAATCAACAGCCGTGTTGGCATTAGGTGGCGGTACGGTAACGGTGCCCGGTGCCGTGAAGCTGTTGCAGGAAAAGACGCTGTGCATCTACCTTAAAGCATCTTTGGAAACGCTTCAGGCACGGCTTGAAGGCCAAAAGGCAGGCCGCCCGCTTGCCGGGGAGGGCCTTGAGGAGCGCCTGGCCACCCGCGAGCCACTTTATGAAGCCGCCGCCCACATAACAATTGATACAGATGCTCTGTCCCCGGACCAGATTGCCGATGAAATAATCATTGACTGCCTATGAAACTGCTAAAAATCATCATAGCCGCCGCTCTGCTGGCCATCCCGCTGAGCCTTGGCGCCCAGACCAAAGCGGAAACATCGCTTTACGGAAAAACCGTCAAGAAGTTCTCCATCAAGTCTGCCGATAAATTCCTTAAGAAGTACCCCAATTCCGTCTATGCCCCCAAGGTCCTGCATCTTAAGGACTCAGTAATGATGGCGGAGTACATGGCGGCCAACGTGAGCACCATCTCCCCTGATGCCGCAATGGCGGTTGCCGGCAACGCCGTGGATGCTATCGGCTGGAAAAAAGACGGTGTGGAGCACGTCCTGGCACTGGATTCTGACCTTACTCTCCGCGTCCTCTCCACGGACGGTACCCTTGAAGATACCCGCGTGATACCTGTGTACACCATGTCATCGGCCACACCGTCCCTTGTCACCCCCATGGAAATCATTTCCCCGTTTGGAGGCAAGCGGAAGTACATCCACTTTGCATACCGGGGCGGCACGGACGAATACGTTGAGGCGCTCTACCTCCCGGAAGAAGACCTTGTGCATCAGGCGCTCTTTTATGGGAAAGGGGACGGCACCCGCATCGAGGGCCAGAGCCCGGAAATGATAGAGGGGGTAAATATATCGGCAGAGGTGGCGTGGATTGTAGCGCGCCTTCGTGAGAACCCAAATCTCATTCAAATCTCCAAGGCCGATATCCTCACCGACGATTCCATCCAGTGGTGGCTTCAAAAGAATCCCAACGCACGGACATCGGCCGCAAAACTGGTGTTTGGAAAATTGGACCCGGAGTCATCCATTGTGGAAGCCTGCAAGAAAGCCCGCAAGGAAAAGGGCTCAGGGCGGTCTGCTGCCATATTTGACATCCGCGGCTACACCGTAATATGCACAGTCTCCGGCGGGGAATACACCCTGGTCTGGTGTGAACCCGTGTGCCGCAACCGCAAAACGGACGCATATATCCGCTCAATCTATTTTGACAGTGACGGCACCACCCTCAACCTCTTCTATTACAAGGGTAAAACCACGTTCAAAAAGAAGATCTCACTCCCTTCACGCACTATCCGGCATCTGAAATAGACGGTAGGGGAGTCTGTAAGAGCGTATGATGGAATAGCATAAGTTATTTGCGGCCGGTCCCTTGCAATTATAAAGCGGATTCGCTATCTTTGTAAGACTATGGCCTTATCAGACAAACAGTGGACACTGAAACCGGCGGCAGATCCTGAAAAATCGGCCCGTCTGGCGGCGGAACTTGGCATTGACCGGGTTCTGGCAGAACTGCTTGTCCAAAGGGGCGTTGAAACCTTCGAGCAAGCCCGCAGTTTCTTCCGCCCCAGCCTGGAAGAGCTCCATGACCCCTTCCTCATGAAGGACATGGACAAGGCCGTGGAAAGGCTTCATCAGGCAATTGTGGGCCAGGAGCACATCCTTGTCTACGGAGACTATGACGTGGACGGCACCACCGCCGTAGCGCAGCTGTATTCTTTTGTGAAGCAGTTCACCTCCAAGGTGGATTTCTATATCCCGGACCGTTATGATGAGGGTTACGGCCTTTCATACAAGGCCCTTGACTGGGCCGGGGACAACGGCGTGGACCTTGTGATCACGCTGGACTGCGGCATCAAGGCCATTGAAAAGGTGGAATACGCCAGGGCCAAAGACATTGATGTAATCATCTGTGACCACCACCTCCCTGAGAACGAACTCCCCGGTGCAGTAGCCATTCTGGACCCCAAGCGGGAAGACTGCAATTATCCGTTCGATGACCTTTGCGGCTGCGGCGTAGGCTTCAAGCTGGCACAGGGATACGTTCAGAAGTACAATCTGGATCCTGCAATCCTGGAACCCCTGCTGGACCTTCAGGTGGTATCCATCGCATCTGACCTTGTGTCCATGACAGGAGAGAACCGCATCCTGGCGCACTTCGGCCTCAAACGCCTCAATGAGAATCCCCGCAAGGGCCTTCTGGCAATGATAAACCTTGCCCAGTTGGAGCCCGGGCATATCTCAATAGATGATATTGTTTTCAAGATCGGCCCGCGTATCAATGCTGCAGGCCGAATGGAAAGCGGCCGCCTTGCCGTAGAACTCCTCACCGCCACGGACGACAGAACCGCCTTCCGTATTGGCGAGCAGATCAACGACAACAACAATGAGCGTAAGTCCATAGACCGTGAAATCACCCAGGAAGCCCTCCTGATGGTGCAGAACGGAACGGCACTGGAAACTGAGAACGTCACCATCGTCTACAACCCCACCTGGAACAAGGGCGTGGTTGGAATTGTGGCCTCACGCCTTGTGGAAGCCTATTACAAGCCCACGGTGGTTCTCACCAAGAGCAACGGGTTTGTAACCGGCAGCGCCCGCAGCGTGCAGGGCTTCGATCTTTACTCCTCCATTGAGAGTTGCGCGGATTTATTGGAGAACTTCGGCGGCCACGTATATGCGGCCGGCCTTACAATGAAGGAAGAAAACCTGGAGGAGTTCTGCCGCCGTATGAACAAGTTTGTGGCTGGGAACATCACCCGTGAGGAACTAACCCCCGTGGTGGAAATCGACACCAGCCTCAACTTCTCACAGATTACCCCCAAGTTCACCCGCATCCTCAAGCAGTTCCAGCCATTCGGCCCCGGCAACAGCAATCCAGTGTTCCTTACGGAAGACGTATATGATGCCGGTAATGGCCGCAAGGTGGGAGCCGGCGGCGTGCACCTTAAGCTGGACCTCATGCAGGAGAGTCAGCCCTACAGGCAAATTGCAGCTATCGGCTTCAATATGGCCCAGTTCTATGACCACATCAAGGCCGGTAACCCCATTGATATCTGCTATTCAATTGTAGAGAATTTCTATCGTGGCTCCTCCACGGTGCAGCTTAGGCTGAAGGACATAAGGGAGAGGGACGAACTCATATAATATATCCCACTTCCTTGAAGCGGTAGTAGCGGATGGGTTTTCCCGGAGTTTCCAAATCCCAGATCATAAGGCGTCCGTCTTCCGAGACGCCTTGAATTTTTCCCGTATACTCACGTTCCTCAATATAATCATGGTAGCGTGCATTCACGTCCAGATTGAAAAGGCGGCGGGAATAGTGTGAGAAGAGGGCCTGACGTTTGTCCTGGTCATAAAGATATGGGAGCCAGTCCTCAATGAGAGCCAGCACTTTTTCAAGGCACTCCTCCAGTGGGTATTCCTCGCCGGTCAGGCTCCACAGGGATGTGGCATTTGCCAGCTGGGGAAACTCCCGCTGATTAATATTAAGGCCGATGCCGATAACGGATGCGGCAAGATTTGCACCATTCAGCACGTTCTCTATGAGTATCCCGCAAATCTTGTTTTTCCCAACGTAAACGTCATTGGGCCATTTCACCTTGCACCAAATGGCGTGGCTTTGAAGGAAATCCGCCACGGCAACGGAAATGACGTAATTGAGCCAGAAGGCATCCTTGGCCGGAAGTGGCGGAAGTCCGCCCTCCCCGTATTTGAGGACAATGCTGAATGTGAGATTCTTCCCGGGCTCCGTGAACCAGGCGTTTCCACGCTGTCCCCGTCCGGCGGTTTGCTCACGCGTCGCCAGCACGGTGCCGCTCTCAAGCTCCGGCAGACGCCTCAGCGCCTCCGTGTTTGTGGAATCTATTGTATCCAGCCAGATAGTTTTCATGACACAAATGTCGGCAATAAGTTTATCATTTGCAATAAGGGCCGCTGATTACCGGGAAAGGGCCGATTTTAGGTTACGCGCGGCCCAAAGGGCAGCTGGTTACCGAAAAAGGGCGGCTTTGCGGTTGCAAGCTGCCCTTTTTGTTGATTTATGATGCAAGCGCACTACAGCGCGGCCATGTTGCGGGGATTGTGGATGTCCTTACCCTCCACGGTGTAGAGGTAATCCAGCAGGCCGGCGTAATGCTCCTCAACCTTGCCGCGGACTATCTTCATGGTGGAATTCATCATTTTGTTGGCAATGGTGAATTCTTCATCGCACACGCCGATTGCGGAAGGCAGCCAGCGCTCAGGGAACATGCCCTCATGCTTGCCACCCCTCTTGTAGGAATCTACGTCGGCCTGGATGAGATCCAGCATGAAGCGCTTGCCTTCATCGGAGGCGGGGTCAAGGCCATGCTTTGTGGCGGCCTCTGACAGTGCGGCCTTGTCCGGAACCACAAGGGCTACGCAGAAGGGCTTCTGGTCATTGTGAAGCACACAGGCATTCACCCACTTTGAAGTTTCAGTGAGGTTGTCCTCGAAGCCTTCTGGGGAGTACTTTTCTCCGTCAGATGAGATGAGGAGGCTCTTGAAGCGGCCAACGACATACAGGAACTCAGGGTCCTCAGGGCATATGTAACCCATATCTCCGGTGTGGAGCCAGCCGTCGATGATTGTATCGGCAGTGGCCTTGGGGTTCTTCCAATAACCGGCCATCACGTTTTCACCGCGGATGACAATTTCTCCGCGTGTGCCGTGAGGGACTTCCTTGCCCTCAGCATCCAGGATCACGCAGTCCATGGGACGGACAATACGGCCGGAGGAGCCAAAGCGGGCATGACCTGCGGAGTTTGCGCATATGATGGGCGTTGCCTCCGTAAGACCGTAACCCTGGAACATAGGCATACCCACGGCGCAGAAGAAGCGCTGGAGTTCAATGTCAAGGAGAGCGCCGCCGCCAACGAAGAACAGCATGCGGCCGCCAAAGCTTTCACGAACCTGCTTGAAGAGGATTTTGTCAAAGAGCTTAACAAGGGGCCAGCGGAGGCAGCTGAGGCCGGTTCCGCGGTTATAATACTCCTTGTTGTATGCAATGGCATTACGTACTGCAAAATTGAAGAGTTTCTCCACAAACGGGCCTTTCTTCTTGATGCCACTCTCAATGTTTTTCTTGAAGTTACGGGCCAGGGCGGGCACGGAAAGCATCACGTGAGGACGTACCTCAGATATGGCCACAGGCACGTTACGCAGCGTTGCAAGGGCATTTTTGCCGATAGGGACAAAGCCGATGGAGCCGCCGTAGGACATCATGGTGTACATACCCGCAACGTGTGCGAAGCAGTGGTCAAGGGGCAGGATGATGAGCATGGTGGCGCCTTCGTGGATGCTGATGACGGAACGTCCCTGCTCCACGTTTGCGGTGTAGTTGCGATGCGTAAGGAGGATACCCTTAGGGTCTGCGGTGGTACCGGAAGTGTATGAGATATTGGCGTAGTCGTCAGGGCCGATTGACTTGTAGCGGGCCTCGAATTCCGCCCTGTGGGCCTTCAGGAACTCGTCTCCCATCTTCTGGATCTCCGAGATGCGGATTTCCTTGGGCTCAAGTTTGTCATAGTCAAAGGCGGTATCATCGAACACGATGACCTTTTCCACGCCGGGGCATTCCGGGAGGACGGCACGGATGCGGGGAAGGTGGTTTCCGGATACCAGAATCCATTTGGACTCCGAGTGGTTGATACGGAAAACAAGGTCCTTACCCTCTCCAAGGTTTACGGAAAGCGGAACGTCCGTGGCACCTGCGTACATGGCACCAAGTTCTGCGAGGATCCACATGGCACGGCTCTCTGACAGAAGCGCTATGCGGTCTCCTTTCTTGAGGCCCAGGGACATAAGGCCTGCGCCTATACGATATGCTTCATTGCGGGTCTCCTCCTGGGTGAGTTCCTTCCAGGAGCCACCCACCTTTTCACGGAGATAGGTATGATTGGGATATTTGTGAGAATAATGCTCTACAAAATCAATGATAGTTATTCTTTCTGCCATAAGTCTATGTTATTTATCTGAGGGGAACAGGCCGTAAAGCTCTGCGTCAATCTTATCAGTGATGTACTGGAAATCCTGAGGATTGCTCTCAAACTTGATATTGTCCACGTCCACAATAAGAAGACGGGACTTGTAATCCTTGATCCAGTCTTCATAACGCTGGTTAAGGCCCGTAATGTAGTCTATACGGATTGAGCGCTCATACTCACGGCCTCTCTTCTGGATCTGGGCAATGAGGTTGGGGATGCTGGAACGGAGGTAGATCATAAGGTCCGGCGGGTTAACCAGTGACATCATGAGGTCGAACAAATCTGAATAGTTCTCAAAGTCACGGGTGCTCATGAGGCCCATGGCGTGGAGATTGGGTGCAAAGATACGGGCATCCTCATAGATGGTACGGTCCTGGATGATGACTTCCTTGTGCTTGGAGATTTCCACGACGTCCTGGAAACGCTTGTTCAGGAAGTATACCTGGAGATTGAAGGACCAGCGCTCCATGTCTTCGTAGAAATCGGCCAGATAAGGGTTGAAGTCTACCGATTCAAACTTGGGCGTCCAGCCGTAATGCGCGGCCAGCATCTTTGTAAGGGTGGTTTTACCACTGCCGATATTTCCGGCGATTGCGATATGCATATATACTAGTTTTAATTATTATCTTTTTGGGATTCTTCGCTGCGCTCAGAATGACAATATGACCTAAAACAATCCATACAGCTCTGCGTCTATCCTATCCGTTATCTGGGCAAAATCTTCAGGCCGATTGAGGAAGTCCATGTTATCGGCCTCTATTATTATGAGCCTGCCCTTGTACTCCGATATCCATTTCTCATACCTCTGGTTAAGGCCGGCGAGGTATTCGATGGAGATGGACTGTTCATAGTCCCGGCCCCTCTTCTGGATCTGGGAGACAAGGTGCTCTATGCTGGAGCGGAGGTAGATCATGAGGTCCGGCTCATGAACAACTTCCATCATGACGTTGTACGTGTCCATATACGTGTTGTAATCACGTTCAGAGAGGTTTCCCTGGGCGTAGTTGTTGGCGACAAATATATGGACGCCCTCAAAGAGGGTGCGGTCCTGGATGATCACATCCTTGGACCTGCGGATTTCCATCACGTCATGGAGACGCTGCTGGAGGAAATACATCTCAAGGGCAAAGGACCAGCGCTTTATGTCCTTGTAATAGTCTTCAAGATAGGGATTGTAGGTTACTGACTCGAATTTTGGCGTCCAGCCATAATGGTGGGCCAAAAGTGTTGTAAGCGTGGTTTTGCCTGCGCCGATATTACCTGCTATACCTATATGCATGGGACTGTCGTTACATTATTACAAAGATGCAAAATCTTTGTTAAATTTGCAATTGAAAATTAGAGGCCGATGCTACACACAAGAATATTTACCTTCAATCCCCTTGAAACAAACTGCATAGTCCTGTGGCAGGACGGGGAGAAAGGATGCGTCATAGTGGATCCCGGAATGTCCTCCCCTGAGGGCAGCGGGGAGCTCACGGATTTTTTAAAGGCACAGGGAATCACCCCTCAGGCCATCCTCCTTACCCACGGTCATTTTGACCACGTGTGGGGCGTGGAGAAGCTATGCGCCGCCTTCCCGGGCCTCAAAGTCTATGAGCATCCGGAAGACAAGGATATCATGGAAAGGATGACTTCAGGCAGGTTTGCCGAGGGCTTCAACTTCCTCCATCACGACTTCCCCACTATTGATGTGGCGGGCGGAGATATCCTCAAAATTGCCGGCATCACCTTCAATGTGATTCACACCCCCGGCCACAGTCCTGGAAGCGTTTGCTACTATGTGAAGGAAGACAACCTCCTTCTTTGCGGAGACACCCTGTTTGCCGGAAGTATCGGCCGCACAGACCTTGCCGGCGGGGATTACGACGTCCTTATGGATTCCCTCCTTCACAAGGTGATGGTCCTTCCAGGAGAGACAGACGCCATCCCGGGGCACGGGCAGCCCACGACAATCGGCCGGGAAGGAATGACAAATCCCTTCCTGGAGCCTTTCAACGACCCTTTACCTGAAGAAAATTAAATGAGGCCTTCCGGAATGGTGAGGGTAATGACCTTCCCTTCCGGATCCATGGAAACTACAAGCTCCTCATGAAGTGGCAGAAGCACCTCTCCATGGGGAGTTTCCACATATATACAGAGATTGCCGGGTATGTCCTCATGGCCGGTGACGGTGCCTACAGGGGTACCATCGGCCTTTTTCACAGTCCAGCCGGTGAGGTCTCCCTCTTCCTCCTCCTCAAAATAATCGGCATAGACGGAGGCGCCGGCTAGTTCGTCCGCGTCCTTCAGATCATGGACGCCCGTGACGTGGACAATTGCGCGGTTATTGCCGCGGCGCGTAAACGATTCAAAATAAAAGGGAACCGGCAGTCCATCGAATTCGATGAATACCGGTTCCTGAAGGTCAATATCCTCCGGGGAGACGTCAAAGAAACTGAGAAGCAGCCCTCCGTCTGTCCCGTTGGATTTGAGAACCTGCGCAATTTTAAGCATTAAGCCTCTGCTGCGGGTTCCTCTGCGGGTGCAGCCTCTGCGGCTTCCTCTGCAGCCTTTTCAGCGGCAGCGGCCTCAGCGGCGGCCTTCTTTTCGGCGATAGCCTTTGCACGGGCCTCGTTCACCTGAGCCTCAGCGGCCTTTGCAGCCTTTGCGGCAGCAATTGCCTCATTCTTGAGACCGGTCTTCTTGGCGGCAACCTTCTCATCCTTCTGGGCCTTCCAGGCGGCGAATTTTTCGTCGGCCTGAGCCTGGGTGAGAGCACCCTTTGCAACACCCTCTGCAAGGTGCTTGCGAAGGAGGACACCCTCATAGGAGAGGATACGGCGGGTAACCAGTGTGGGCTGGGCACCTACCTTGAGCCAAGCAAGGGCCTTGTCACCGTCAAGGACGATGGTGGCGGGGTTGGTGTTGGGGTTGTAGGAACCAAGGAGTTCGATGAACTTACCGTCGCGCGGTGCGCGGGAATCGGCCACAACAATGTGGAAGAATGCGAAATTCTTCTTACCGTGGCGCTGGAGTCTGATCTTAACAGCCATTGTGAATCTGTTGATTAAAAAATTAATAATGCGTATTTCCCCCAACTCGTGAGGGACCGCAAAGGTAAGAATAATTTTTGGGCTTTGAAAATATTTTTGGGCCGATGAAACGTTTTCCCTTAACTTTGCATCTAATTACCGTATGAAAAAGATATTGATATTTATGGCTGCCGCCATTCTCACCGCCGGCAGTTTCAGTGCAAAGGCCCAGGGAAGGACTGACGTCAACCTCTATATGGGCTTTATGAATGCCACTTATACATCCCTTGACCAGACAAGGGGAACCAGCCACAAGGACCTCTATTCCATATATGAGCCGTATTATACCGTTAATTCCGGTCCATCGCTTACGCTGGATGTGAACCGCCGCCTGCTCCCCTGGCTTGGCGCAGGCCTCCAGGCAGGCTACTCATATATGAGCGGTGAAAAGAAGTATAATATCGGCAATGCCCCAAAGAAGGAATTCAGCCAGACCATGCTGGCTTTCCTCCCGCAGGTGAAGTTCTTCATCCCCAGCCCCAGGCACTTCCGCCTGTACGCAAAGGCTGCCGCAGGCATAAACCTCAACCTTGGAGAGACTATTGTGGGTGAGCCCATCTCCTTTGCCTGGGATATTGTTCCCATAGGCTTTGAATGGGGCGGCCAGTTCATCTATGGCACGGCGGAGATCTGCGCAGGGAACGTCATTACCGGCGCAAGGGTAGGTGTTGGATTCAGATTCTAGAAGATTATGAATAAGATTGTCATAATAGCCGCAGCCCTCGCTTGCCTTGCAGGCTGCTCAAAACATTACAGTCCCAACGGATATGAGATTGTGGGAGGTGCAGAGTATTACTCAAACCAGCCCACCAAAGAATATATGATGGCCATCGTGGACGACATGGTAACGGATGTCCTGGAAGAGCTTGAAACCGCGTTCAAGTTGGAAGGACTTGGCAATCCCACAAGCATCCGCTTCGACATAAGTGCCGGATCCATCATGGATGAGGGTACTGTCTGGAAAGTAACGGGCCAGGAAAGGGCGCTGAAGGGCATGAGTATCAAAAACATCGGCTCAGATACCTGGGAAATGGCCTTCGAGGGCCCTTACACCCTTCTTGGAGACACTTATCCCGTGAACTTCATCATGAAGGCAAAGCGCGGCTCCCTCATTACAGGAAATCACTATAACTGGGGTATAACCCTCAGCGGAAACCGCACTGAAAGGGAGGGATACTCCTGCACATATGCCACGGTCAACACTGTCCTTTATATGTGCACACAGGACAACACCGTGGGCTGGAACTACCTTGAGGGCACTTATTCCCTTACTGTTATCCTGAACCAGCAGCCCATAGACCTTTGGGCCATGGAGTTCAAAGGCAATCTCCGGGACACCGAATTTTCCCGCGGAATATAAATTTTTTGAAAAAATTATTGGGAATTCAAAAAAAGAACTTATCTTTGCAGTCCCAAATAATTGCGGATGTGGTGAAATGGTAGACACGCCACTTTGAGGGGGTGGTGGGCATTAGCCCGTGTAAGTTCGACTCTTATCATCCGCACGGAAAAAAGACCAGCTGAAAAGCCGGTCTTTTTTTTATTTATTCACAAGCTGGTCAAACTTTGTGAGGCGGGCTGTGATGTAGTCTTTAACGCGCTTCACTTCCCCGGAGTAGGAGCCTTCAATGCGGGGATTCTGGTGCACCCAATCGTTCATTATGGGCCAGCGCTTGAAATTGAGCTGCTGGGATTCCTCAAGGAGCAAGGCGGTTTTGTCTACGTAATCGTTGAGACTGGAGAGGGAGCCCTTGCTCTGAGCCCATATGGCCTTCAGGCGGGTGCGAGCCGCAGGATCCTCCTTCACTATGCGGGTGACCAGATTCCTTACAGCATCCGAGGGGACGGAGCCCTTGGTGCAGTAGATGTAGTCGTTGATGTTATTGATGGGATAGGTGCGGTTGTCGTTTTCAAAGGCAAGGTCATAGTCCCAGCATGGGCCGGTAAAGAGCACCCCGCTCCCGGCGTCCTTGTACATATATGTGCTCCAGTAGGTGTCCGTGTTGCCGCAGAACTCTCCCACGATGAAGTTTTTCAGGAAACTATCCACGTCCAGGTACTTCCTGTAGCCGTTAACGGCATCCTTGAAATTGGATCCGAAAAGGGCCGATTCCATCTGACCGAAGTAGTTCTGGATGAAGGTCCTCTGGGCAGATGTAATCTTATCGGCATCAGGATAATGGACAGTGACGGGGATTCCTCTTGAAGAGTTGAAATTCACATCCTCCGTATAGTTGTACGCGTCAATCTCTATAAGGTATCCGCCCTTTGCGGGGACTCTCTGACCATCCACCTCAACCTGGTCGCATAGCTGGTAACAGCCCTCGTACTCCCCGTTCAGGATAACGTCCACTGGGGTGCAGAAAGGGGTGTAGGCCATACCAACCCTGCGGCTCACTTCAAAGGCCAGGATGTTACGCATGAGGGTTTTGTCACCGTAGTTGTTGATGAGGGTCCAGGTGCGGTCTTTGGCGGGGGCGCCAAGAGGACTCTGTTTATCGGCAAACTTTATCTTGTACGGCTTCTTGGGGAAGTTCCAGCTGGCGTTTCCGCGGCCTCTGATCTCTGTCTCTGCGGCAGAGAGAAGGCTTTTTCCGGCATCAGAGACTATGTACGCGTTGGATTTTATGTACACTTCCTTGGAGGTGATATCCCTGGCTCCGGCGGTGTTGATTACAATGGTGGGAAGGTTTGTGAGCTGGTACAGCTGGGAATCATCACCGTGCCCCTCCCAGCCGTAGAATTCAAGTTCAGAAAGGTTGCAGCGGGCATTGTTGGGGCCGACATACCTCACGTACCTCACGCCGCGGGAGAAGTTGATGTCAATATACGACATTTGGCGCGCTATGCCCTTCTGCTTTATGATTGCGAGTGGAAGGGCGTCGGAGAAATCGGGCTGGTTGGCACCTTCAATGAGGGCAAGCTCCACGCGGCCCTCCTGGGAGATGCGGGGAGAGTAGCCAACCTTTGTGATGACATGCTTTGTGCCAAGATCCAGGCCAACCCAGGTGCGGCTGCGGTCATAGGATGCAAAGAAGGTGTCGTAATTGCCGTCAAAGACGCATTCTCGGGTGTTGACGGTGGTGCTGGAACTTCCTGTGTCGTAGTTTACGCTCATGGACGTGCCGATAACCGTACCTGTAAGTTTACTCACTTCTCCAGGAACTTCCGGTTCATCTGGTTGCTCCGGGGTTTCCGGAGTTTCCGGGGTGTCAGGCTGGTCAGGTTGGTCAGGTTGGTCAGGTTTATCCGGTTTGGTATCCTCCTTCTTTGGTTCCTCCGGCTTGGGCGGAATGATGCTTTCCGGCTGGCAGCACCAGAGGAGAAGAGCAGTCAATATGAACCACAGTTTTTTCACGGCACAAAGATAGTGATTATATCAATATGTCCTCCACCTTCAGTTTGGGGACAAAATGGGCGCCGCCCTTGCGGTAATAGTCAAGGGAGTCACCGGGCTTTACGTCCGTGATGAAAATGCTCTCTGACGGCTTTCCAAGGCCGATAACAGCGATTGGCTTCAGCGGAAGGTCCAGGACAGACTGGAGTTCATCGGCCCGGAAATTCAGGATGAAGATGCCTCCGAGACCCGCCTCAACGGCCTTCAGGAGGATGCTCTGGGCGGCAATGCCAAGGTCAATGTCCACAACTTTGCCTTCAGGCGCTGTTGAGCACACCACAATATAGGCCGATGGCTCCTCCCCCGGATGCGGCAGATGCTCCTCCGGGAGAGCCGCGCCAAGTTTCACAAGGGGGTGGACCTTTTCGGCATCCGGGCCGCACACAAGGCGGTATCGGAGCGGTTGGGCGTTCATCCCGGAACCCACCCAGCGGGTTACCTCCAGGAGTTTCAGGAGATCCTCACGGATTATCGGCCTTCCGGCATCATATCCCCGATAACTGCGGTTCTTCTTGAGGAGAGAATCCAGCGAAGGGTGCGGCCTCACTGCTTTGGGCCTTCCCTCCCGTATCTCCTGCTCCCTTTTCTCTAAGTAATTGTCTGCCATAGGATACAAAGATACAAAAATTCCACGTCACGGCCTCCTCCTGCGGGTGATGTGACTTTTTTGGGCACACCACCCGCAAAAATCGGCCTTTTTTGCGGGAGATGAGACTTTTTTTGTCACATCACCGGCAGTATTATTGTTTTCGGCCCAATCTGGAATTATGGATAATGAATGAAAATGACTAACTTAGCGATATGAAAAAGTTCTTATCCCTAATTGCCATACTTTTAATCAGCGTTCCCCTCTCCGCGCAGGAGTTCGATGGGGACTGCTGTACCTCCATTATGGTGGGCCGACTGGCATCGGCCGATGGTTCCGTCATCACGTCCCATACCTGCGACGGGCGCTACCGCACGTGGGCCCAGTGGGAACCGGCCGCGGACCACGCCCCGGGGGCGATGCACCAGGTCCTGAGGGGCACTATGCAGACGAAGTTCCGCGGGGACACAACCGGAGTAAAGTTGATGGGAGAGATCCCCGAGGCGACTCACACCTACGCCTACCTCAATACGGCCTACCCCTGCCTCAATGAGAAGCAGCTAGCCATCGGCGAGACCACCTTCGTGGGGCCCGACACCCTTATCAACGAAGCCGGCTGGTTCACCATCGAGGAACTTGAGCGGGTGGCACTACAGAGGTGCACAGGCGCCCGGGAGGCCATAAAACTTATGGGTTCCCTTGCCGAGAAATACGGCTACGGAGACAGCGGCGAGTGCCTCACCGTGGCCGATAAAAACGAGGTCTGGCAGTTTGAGATAGTGGGTATCGGCAAGGACAGGATTGGCGCCGCCTGGGTAGCCAGGAGGGTGCCGGACGACCACGTGGCTGTATCGGCCAATATTCCCCGTATCGGGAAGATTGACCGCAGGAGCAAGGATATGATGGCATCCGCCAACGTGGAGAAGGTGGCCATAGAGAACGGCCTCTGGGACGGGAAGGGCGAGTTCGTCTTCTGGAAGGCGTTCAACTGCGACTACTCCAAGGGCAGGAACTTCTCTGACAGGGATTTCTTCATTCTCAACCATTTCGCCCCTTCGCTAGGACTCACCTATGATATGCCCGAACTCCCCTTCTCCGTGAAGCCGGAGAAGCCCGTGGATATCCGCGAGGTGATGGCCCTTTACAGGGAGACCTACGAGGGAACGGACTTCGATATGACTAGGAACGTCAGGATGGCAAGGCCTGCCAACAAGGAGCATCCGGCCGATACCG
>OMQK01000308.1 GCA_900313205.1 uncultured Bacteroidales bacterium
CATTGCAGGAGACCACCGTAGCCAATGCCAGGGCGGTCATAATAAGATTCTTTTTCATTATTGATGTATTCTTTCTTGGGCGCAAATATAATGATTTTTTGGCGTCTGCTGGTTCCTGAATGAGAACTTCTTTCAACCATACCTTCATCTGACACGAAGAAAAGGTGTTGGAGGTTTGAAAATAATTACTTACATTTGCACTTGAAAAGAGAACACTGTTCTACATGCAGACGCTTAAGGCAGATACTCGCAGGCGGATTCTTTCCGTATCCAGGAAACTCTTCATGAAGAAGGGTTTCCGAGAGACTACCACCCGTGACATTGCCAGTGAAGCCGGTATAACCCTAAGCAACCTTTACCACTATTTTTCGTCCAAGGATGAGTTGTTCAGCCAGTTGCTGAAGCCTGCGACGGACGCCCTGGAAGGAATGCTTGATGAGCACCATGGGATCAAGGGCTATGACATCTCCTACATAAATGAGGATAGTTACATAGATAAGACGCTGGAGGAGTACATGGCCGCGATACGAAAGTACAGGAGTCTACTGAAGCTGCTCCTTCTCAAATCACAAGGCTCTTCGCTTGAAGGTTTCAAGGAATACTATGTCGACAAGGCCACACGGCTTGTCCTTGACTGGCTGAAGGCCATGAAGGAGAAGCACCCCGGAATCAATACCGGCATATCCGACTTCTTCATCCACCTGAACAACGTCTGGATGTTTACCCTTCTGGAAGAAATACTGATGCACGACCTGACGGAAGACGAGATTCGGTCAGTCATGTCGGATTACATAAAATTCGTAGTAATAGGATGGAGAAAGATGATACAGATTTGACGGTCGCCACGGTGGCGGCCGTTTTTTTGGGGAACAAAATAGAATATTGTTCACTATTAAAAACAGTTATAATATGGAATCATATCTTTGTAGCATGAGTCCAGTATTTACAGCTTTGATGATCCCGTTTCTGGGTACGGCCCTGGGATCGGCGTTCGTGTTCTTCATGAAGCGGGATATGCCGGCGTTGCTGCAGAAGGTGCTTCTGGCCTTCGCCGCAGGCGCTATGCTCTACGTGGTCGTTGAGGAACTCGTTCCGGATTACTCCCAGGGCAAGCACTCGAACATCGGTACCGTGGGTTTTGCCATCGGCTTCGCGCTGATGATGGTGCTGGACGTCGTGCTTGGATAAATCTTTGCGAAAAAATCTAAAATATCGCTTGCGATATAAAAATAATGTTGTATATTTGCATCGTGAACGATATAAATATTTAGAGTTATGGCAAAGATATATGATTTCAAAGCCCTGAACAACAGGGGAGTGGAGTTCGACTTCGCTCAGTTCGAAGGCAAGGTGCTCCTGATTGTGAACACCGCTTCCAAGTGTGGTTTTACCCCTCAGTATGACGGCCTGGAGGCCCTTTATCAGAAGTATAAGGACAGGGGCCTGGCCATCGTTGGCTTCCCTTGCGACCAGTTTGCGCACCAGGAACCCGGTAGCGACGAGGAGATTGCCGAGTTCTGCCGCATCAACCACGGTGTAACCTTCCCGCTGATGAAGAAAATCGACGTAAATGGCCCCGAGGAGCATCCGATCTATACCTATTTGAAGTCGGCCGCTCCCGCGGAGGAGTACAAGGGGCTCAAGGCAAAAGCGACGCAAACCCTGCTGAAGGGTATCAGCAAGACCGCAAAGAAGGACGGCGACATCCTCTGGAACTTCACGAAATTCCTCATCAATCGCGACGGCACCTTAGTCAAGCGTTTTGCTCCCGTTGCCGAGCCTGCCTCTTTTGAGAAGGATATCGAAGAAATGCTTTGATGGAAGAGAAGTTCAGGCTGGAAAACCAGCTTTGTTTCAGGCTATATACGGCTTCCAGGCTGCTCACCCAGGCATATCATCCGCTGCTGGGTGAGCATGGCCTTACATATCCGCAGTATCTGGTGCTGCTGGTGCTGTGGGAGAAGGATGCCCAGCCGGTCAACGACATTGCCAAGCGCCTGATGCTGGAAACCAATACCGTCACGCCGCTCCTGAAGAGGATGGAAGCCGAGGGCATCGTGACCCGCAGCAAAGGCAAGGAGGATGCCCGCCAGATGATCGTGACGCTTACCAAGAAGGGCCGCGACCTTCGGAAGAAACTGACCAATGTCCCCGAGACCGTAGGCTCTGCCGTCCTTTGTGAGAGTGTCACGCCCGAAACCGTCCCCGCCCT
>OMQK01000072.1 GCA_900313205.1 uncultured Bacteroidales bacterium
GATCGTGATTTCAGAGCTGGAATTGCTGGACTTCTCTGCGGGGGATGGAGATAGAGTCCGGGGGGCTTGTCCACCCCCGGACAAGTGTAGGGGGAGGGGCCCGCTGGCAGAGGGGGCGGAGGACAAGCTTGCTTGGCCTACGGCACCTATGACAGTGGGAGGGGCCGGAGTGGAGCGAAGCGAAACGGAGTCCCCCCGGACTCTATCTCCATCACCATCGGCACGTATCAACGTAGCAGATACATCGGCCCTGGGGCTGCCGGAGGCGGTTATCCGCATCGCGTGCTCCAAAGGCACCTACATCCGGGCGTTTGCGCGTGACCTTGGGGAGGCGCTGGGCTCCGGCGCGCACCTTGGCGGCCTCATCCGCACCTGCAGCGGCTCCTTCCGCATAGAGGACGCCCTCTCGCTGGACCAGGCCCTGGCGCTGCTGCAGTAGCCGTTGAATGTAAGTTGCTCTGTATTAATAATTTACGCAAAAACCCTTATGTAAATACACATAGGGGTTTTATTGTAAGTTGTTGAGAATGAGCTAGTTCCGTTTAACGGCCAAATGGAGAAACTTTGCTATCTGTTCAGTCTTTGCATATGTTAGCCTGCGAAGTAACAGGAACAATTCATATTTCTCTTCTTGGGGCAGTGCAAGGATGTCGTGGATATCCTTTGGTTGCAGTTCCCGTAATATGATCCTGACCATAGCAGAATAATCCTTGTCAGTTTTGCCCACAAATGATTCCTTTATGTCGTGTTCACTTCCGGTAGTGGAGTGGACGGCAAGCAGAAGGTCCTCATAACTGTTGAAATACTTGAGAGCTGCGTTGTAGTCAATTACGTTGTATGTAGATATGATAAAGTCTGTAAGTTGCTGCTTCTCATCTGCTGTAAGAGGCTGGTACAACCTTTTAAGAAGAGTGTATGTCAGGTGCCGGCCTGCCTTGAACTGAACCATAATCTCCTTTACTGCTTTCTGTACAGCCCAGCGTGAGTTTCTTACAACCAGTTTCTTTGAGAAAGGGTGGTCAGAAACGGCATAAGCCAGGAATGTCCATCTGTAGTCTTCTGACTTTCCAATCAGTTTACGTTCAGGCGGATTGTTCCACACATAGATGAGATTTGTCCTGACCATTTTGTCTGAATACTTTGGTGCGCTACCGAACGGAGTATCAAAAAGGGGCCCTTTTCTGTGGCAGACCTTATTGTGCTCAAGAACAAAAAGACTGGAGTAATCCCTCATAAATGCAGCCAACTCCGATGAGGACGCCGCTTCTATGGAGAAATGTGTGTGGTCCGGCATAGGGCACATAGCCAGAATACGCACTTTACGCTTTCTGGCAGTGGCGCAGACAATGGTAAACCAAACCAGATAGTCAAGGTTGCTGTAGAAGATTACACCACCATCAGCGGTGCGCTGATAACAGTGATTCAAGACGTTTTTTTGAAATGACCGTTTTCGACTTTTCATATTCAAGATATAGAGCACAACAACCCTATCCAACAGCGTGGGGGAATCTTGATCGGTCACCACGAATATCGTAATCTTCTGTCTCATTTGCAAATAAATTTGTACCTTAGCACTACAAAAGCTGAAAAATGACAAAGGAAGAGAAGTATATGTCACTCCTGCCTCAGGTACAGGGGTTACTGGCCAGTGAGCCGGATTCGCTAGCAAATATGGCAAATCTTGCTGCGCTGCTTCATCAGGAAATGGGTTTCTGGTGGACAGGTTTTTACCGTGTGGAGGGTGAAGAACTGATTCTTGGACCATTTCAGGGACCCATCGCATGCACACGGATTGCCTATGGGCGGGGTGTCTGCGGTACTGCCTGGAAAGAAAAGCGTACGGTAGTTGTTCCCGATGTGGAGCAGTTCCCCGGCCACATTGCCTGCAGTGCGGCGTCCAGAAGCGAGATTGTTGTCCCGGTGTGGCACAAAAACAAGATCACGGCAGTCCTTGATATAGACAGTAAGGAACTTGGAACTTTTGATGAAACAGACAAGCAGTATCTTGAGAAGATGGCAGGCCTTGTCTATGGGCCGCAAAAAGACATATGGTTTGCCGCAGGCTGTTTCTGGGGTGCCCAGAAATTTTTCAAACGCATTGATGGTGTAGACTTCACCGAGGTGGGATTCGCAAACGGTCAAACTGAAAACCCCACTTACAAGGAAGTTTACACAGATACCACCGGTCACGCAGAGTGCGTGCACGTGAGGTATAATCCAGATATTGTTTCTCTAAAAAAACTCACGGAACTCTTCTTCAAGGTCATTGACCCTCTGAGTCTGAATAAACAGGGAGAAGATGAGGGAACACGATATCGTACGGGTGTGTATTATGGCAATCAGCAGGATGCAGCAGTACTTTCGGAGGTCTTTTCACAGGTTAAGGATGCCCTGGGGGTGAATGAAATGCCTGTTGAACTACTCCCTTTATCCTGTTTTTATCCGGCCGATGAATACCATCAGGACTATCTGGACAAAAATCCTGGCGGTTACTGCCACATTCACTGGTGGCCGTCGAATGAAAGCGATTGACGGGCTTTAAATCCTTCCCAGGCGCTCAGCCACGTAGCCCATACGGCGGGCAAACTCTTTCCGGCCGATAAAACTGAGGATGGCGGCTATTCCAAGGCCCGAAGCCGCTCCGGTGAGGGCCAGGCGGAGGCTGTTCATTACCTTGCCCATGGGGTATTCCCTCATTTTGATGTAGTCTTCCAGGGCGTGCTCAAGGGCATCGGCCTCCATTGTGCCGCGATAGACATCAAGGTCGTCGAAGCCGAACTCCGCGCCGGAGATGTACTGGCACACTTCGAAGCAGTTCTCGTAGTGGTCCGGGTTCCAGAACTTGTCCACGTCCTTGGCAAGGAAGGGGGCGGTTTTGGAGTCGTCGTACACTTTTGCCCTGGGATCTACGGGCCGATTTGGATCTACCGGCTTTGACGGCAGTCCTGCGCCGGCCTTGATGCCGAACTCCTCAAACTGACTGGGCGCCACGAAGAGGTATGCGGCGATGTCCCACATGTCTTTCACGAAGGTGGCGCGCTCCTTCACAAGTTCAACCACGGCCTCCACGTATTCACGCGTGAAGATGTGATTGGTGAAGTCTGCGCCGAAGCCCTCGAAGGATGCTCCTGCGGTAAGGGCGTTGCAGGGACAGTCAACCACCTTGCAGCCGTGGCTCTCCAGGATGGGGATGAAGAGGTCTGTGAGTTCCTGGGTGGTCTTGAGGCGGAGATACTCCTTGTTGTACCACTTGGCCTTGTCAGGGTTGAACTTTGCGCCGGCCTTCTGGACTTTATCCAGGGAGAAAGCCTCTACCAGCTGGTCCAGGGTGAACATCTCTCGGTCATCGCCGGGGTTCCAGCCAAGCATGGCAAGAAGGTTCACGAAAGCCTCGGGGAAATAGCCATCCTCACGGTAGCCGTGGGAAATCTCACCGGTCTCAGGGTTCTTCCAGGCCAGGGGGAACACCGGGAAGCCCAGTTTGTCACCGTCACGCTTGGAAAGTTTTCCGTTGCCGATAGGCTTCAGGAGAAGGCTCAGGTGCGCAAAGTGGGGCATAGTTTCGGTCCAGCCGAAGGCCTCATAGAGCATATAGTGAAGGGGAAGCGACGGGAGCCACTCCTCTCCGCGTATTACCTCCGTGATTTCCATAAGGTGGTCGTCCACGATGTTTGCGAGGTGGTAGGTGGGGAGTTCATCGGCCCTTTTCCAAAGGACTTTGTCGTCAAGGGTGTCAGTGTTCACTTCCACGTGGCCGCGGATTAGGTCGTCCATCTTCACAACGCGGTTCAGGGGCATCTTGAAACGGATGGTCCAATCCGTGGTGGTGTCAAGAAGGCGTTTTACCTCATCTTCCGGGAGACTCAGGGAGTTGCGGAGGCTGCCGCGAGTGGCAGCGTTGTACATGAACGTATCACCTTTGGCCTCTGCCTCTGCGCGCCGGTCATTAAGTTCATCGGCACTGTCAAAAGCATAATATGCCCAGCCTTTCTCAACCAGTTCCTCCGCGTACTTGCGGTAAAGGGGCTTACGCTGACTCTGGCGGTAAGGGGCGTGGGGGTGTCTTTCGCTTGCGGTTTCTACAACCTTGCCGTTCTCCACTCCTTCATCGGGAATGATGCCGCACCACTGGAGAGCCTCAATGATATACTGCTCTGCTCCCGGTACAAAGCGGTGGGAGTCAGTGTCTTCTATACGGATGATGAAATCTCCGCCCTTCTGCTTGGCATACAGGTAGTTATACAGAGCCGTACGCACGCCGCCCATATGGAGCGGACCGGTGGGAGACGGAGCAAATCTTACGCGTGTTCTTCTTTCCATGAGTCTTTCTTATTGAAGATGCAAATTTAGCGGATTCCACGCACAATTGCAACCGTTGAATGTAACTGATTGTCTAGCAGGTGTTTATAACAAAACCCCTATGCAATTTGACATAGGGGTTTTTGCTTAACTTGTTGACGCATAGGCGTTTATATTCAACGCCCACTGAAAGAATCAGTGCTGCCGGCGAATGGCCGGGATGTTCTCAAGGTCGGCGGTGGGCTGGCCGGGCTCTACGCAGAGGACGGGGCGGACCTCCGTGGAGAAGTTGAAGCTGCGGGCGTTGTCGGAGTTGTTGTAGCCGATCTTGATGGTCTCCGTGGCGCCGGGAAGCGTTACCTCCGCGCCGTGCTCAGACTGGTCCCACACAAAGTTCTCATCGATAATCACCAGGTTGCCAAGGTCCTTGTTGAGGCCGAGGCCGCCAAGGTCCATCTGGAAGCCGGTTACAATTGCGGTAATACGCACCTTGTCGCCAAACTCAGGGTCGCTGTCCCAGATGATGCCCTTCTTGAAGTGATTGGCATCACCAGTATAGGCCGATATCATGTCGTCAATTTTCTCAAGGTCACTCATCTTGGCACCGTGCTCGTTGTTGCCGGTGGTGATGTTGAGGAGGACATTCTTTGCGGTCTTAAGGTCGAAGTCGTTGAGGAGCGGGCTCTCGAAAGCGCCCTTCACGGCATCCTGGAGGCGGTTGGGGCCGGTGCCCTCGCCGCTTCCCATCAGAGCCATTCCGCTGCCGCGCATCATCTTGCACACATCCTGGAAGTCAACGTTGATGTAGCCGGGCTTGGAGATAACTTCAATGATGCCGCGGACGGCGGTAGCCAGCACTTCATCGGCCTTGGGGAAAGCCTCCTGGATGAGAGTGTCCCCAAAGAACTGATACAGTTTCTCGTTATTGATGATAAGGAGGGAGTCTACGTTCTTCTCCAGCTCATGGATGCCGTCAACGGCCTTTGACTGGCTCTCGTTGCCCTCGTTCTTGAACGGGATGGTGACAACTGCCACGGTAAGGATGCCGCGGTCCTTTGCCATCTTTGCGATGACGGGGGATGCGCCAGTACCAGTGCCACCGCCCATACCGGCGGTGATGAAGAGCATCTTGGTGCCGCAGTCCAGAACCTTGGCGGCAATCTCGTCCTGGCTTTCCAGGGCGGCGTTACGGCCGGCGGTAGGGTCAGTACCCGCGCCCAGTCCGTTGTTGCCCATCTGGATCTTCACCGGGACCTCGCTGGTCTGGAGCGCCTGGGCATCCGTGTTGCACACTATGAAGCTGCAGCCCTGGATGTTCTGCCTGTACATGTAGTTCACGGCATTGCAGCCACCGCCGCCCACGCCGATAACCTTTATGATGGAGTTCTCCTTGCCCCAGTTGTCAGGGAAAATGTCTTTTTCTATGTTCATAACGTATCCTCCTACTGTTTGTTAGCCTCGTCGTAAATCTTGAGGGCGGTGTTTTCCACTGTGTTCCAGAAAATTGAAAGGAAGCCGGTCTTCTCTCCCTTGGGCTTAGGGACCTTCACTTTCTTGGTCTTCTTCTCCTTGGGCTTGGGAGCCTCTTCCACGGGACCCATATCCTCCGGAGCGAAGAGGGTGTCAACAGGAGTCTCGTCCGTCACCTCCACCTCAATCGTTTCTTCCTCTTTTGGCTCCTCAGGCTTTTCAGGCACGCTCACGCAGTCAGGAAGCTTGTCTTCCTTGGCCGCCAGCACCATTCCTATGGCCGATGTAGCCGCAGTGCTGTAAACCCCGCTTCCAACCGATGCGGAGAACATATAGCGGGGATAGCCCTTCCGGACATCATACCCCGACATCTCCTTCACAAGGTTCACGAAGTTGGCCAGTTCCGCGCCGCCGCCGGTGATAACCACACCGCTGCGGAGGGAATTCTGCAGACCGCTCTCCTGGATGTAATAGAGCACGGCGCTCACGATCTCACGTGCGCGGCAGTCTACAACCTCTGAGATATAGCGCACTGGAACCTCCTTGAAGGGGTCTGTGGTGCGTATCTGCAGCACTTTCTCGCTGAGGGAAGCCAGTTTCCCGGGGAGGCAGGCGCCAAAACGCTTCTTGATTTTCTCTGCAAGGTCGTCGGAGATGGAGCATTCCGTGCGGATGTCGTTGGTGATGCTCTTTCCGCCAAACGGAATAGAAGCATAATGCCTCATGATGCCGCCCTGATAGATGGCAATGGAGGTTACGCCGGCGCCAACGTCCACAAGGGCCACGCCGGAGGACATCTCCACGGGGCTGAGGACCGTCCTTGCAACCACATCCGGAAGGAAATACTTCTTGGCTATTGCAATGCCCAGCTGATTGAAGATCTTGTCCAGGGAGACGGTAGCTCCGCGCTTGCCGATAAACACCTTGAAATTGCCCTCCAGGGCGCTGCTCAAAGTACCCACAACCTCGCTTTCCACAAGCTGGATCTCGTCATCTATCGAGAACGACTGAGCCACGGCTCCGTACATGATCTGCTTCTCCGGATTGGGGAGGGGATAGGTCTCAAGTGCAATGGACTTGAGGGCCTGGACTTCTTCGGCCGATATATACTCTTCCGGATTTGTGCGCTCTATGCGGCCCGATGCCGTCACCTGGGTGACCTCGCTGCGGGGCATACCCACCACAACCTGCAGGATGTGGATCATGAGCTCTTTCTCTGCCTCCGCAATTGCTTCCTTGAGGCGCTCGGATGCCTTCATGGGGTTGGTAATCATACTGGCCCTGATACCATCAGAAGGCGTTTCCCTGTAATACACAATCTGGACGTCGTCGCCGATCACCCTGGCTACGCACAGTCCGAACTTGGAACTTCCAAGATCAATTGAGGCTATGTATTTCTCTTCCATATATGGTTATTGTTTTATTTTCTGCAAACAAGTTGTCCGCCGTAGCGGAGATCCACCGTACTGTAATAGCCAGGCTCCTTTGCCGGCACCACGGTGTCATAGTACCTTCCCATGAGGTACAGTTTCTCTTCCACATTCACCGGCTGCCCGAAGAAGAAACGCTCCTTCCCCTCAAGCGGGAAAAGGACCAGGTCTCCGTCGGCCGATGCCGTAATCCTTCTTATATCCCTTTCCCATACCGTGCCCTTCATTGCGGCAACAAGGTGCAGGATGCGGTCCATCCACTCCTTGTGGGAAGGGTCCGTAAGGGCTCCCTTATAGCCTTTTGGCACGCGGAAGGGGAGTTTTCCGTCCACAACTGGGACAGGTACGCTGCCGCGTTCCTGTAGCGGGAAGATGAAGCCTTCTGAATCGGCATAAAAACCACCGTTTCCGTCGTCAAAGCGCACAAGCGGCTCCCTCTGGGACAGTTCTACGTGGAGGATGCCGTCATCGGTGAGCCAGGCTTCACAGCTTCTTACGGCGCTGTGCCCTGTCACGATGCTCTCTATACGCGTAAGGTCCACGCTGTCCAAAGGCAGCCCTGCATATGCGCGATACTCATTGTCAAGCCACTTCTCTATGTCCTCCCGGCCTACGAAATTCAACTCCAGAGTATCATGCAGGCCACAATCAGAAGAAGGCCTAAACCGCGGCGGACTATCGGCTTCATTTCATGAATCCATTAAATGTTAAACGTTACCCCCTCCCGAAACCCCTCCCCTCGGGGGAGGGACTTTAATCTACTCTTAAGTAATTCAGTTATAGGTTCAATGAACCTGTCAATGTTTCCGGCGCCAAAGCTCACAAGTACATCAATGGGCTCATTGGCAAGGTAATCCATGAGCTCCTCTTTCTTAAGGAGCACCTTCTCCGGGGCAGTCACGTCCTTGAAAATGATCTCCGACGTAACTCCGGGGATGGGTTCCTCGCGGGCCGGGTAGATGTCAAGGAGGATGAGCTTATCCACCTTTGAAAGCGCCTCTGCGAATTCCGGAGCAAAGTCCCTTGTGCGGGTGTAAAGGTGCGGCTGGAAAATGGCCGTCAGTTTGCGCCCGGGGAAAATATCCCTCATTGAGGATATGGCCGAAGAAAGCTCTGCCGGATGATGGGCGTAGTCGTCAATGTAGGAGAGTTTGGGGCTGTTTACGTGCACTTCCAGGCGGCGTTTTACGCCTTCAAAAGTGCCGATAGCCGCCTTCACCGCCGCGGGCTCAATCCCGTAGGAAAGGGCGATTGCGGCCGCTGCAACGCTGTTTTCTGCGTTCACCCAGCCGGGAGCGCCAACGCCGACATCCTCAATCACGCCTCCGGGGTAGTGGAGGTCGTAGTGGAAATATCCGCACTGGTCCGGATGAGGATTTCCGGCATAGAAATCGGCCGATGAATCCGTGTAGTGGTAACTGAGGAGGCGTGCCTTTGTATCGGCCTGGACAATGGGGGTGCCAAGCTTTGCGATGAGGGTTCCGCTTACCTGCGACGCAAATGCCTTGAAGGCCTCCACCACATGGGCGTAATCCCCGTAGATGTCCAGGTGATCCGGATCTACTGCCGTGATCACCGCAATTTCCGGGTAGAGCTGAAGGAAGGACCGGTCAAACTCATCGGCCTCCGCTACCACGGTATTGGTTTTGGACATCAGGAGATTGGTTCCGTAGTTACGGGAAATACCGCCAAGGAAGGCGCTGCAGCCTTCTCCGCAGGCGGTGAGAATATGCGCTGTAAGGGTGCTGGTGGTGGTTTTACCGTGAGTTCCGGCAACCGCCAGGCATCTCTGGCCGCGGGCAATTTCCCCAAGGGTGCGGGAGCGCTTGAGAAGCGCGTAACCGCCCTCGCGGGCCTTCACAAGTTCTCCAAGATCGGCCGGGATTGCCGGCGTATAAACCACCAGGGTCTCGTTTACGTCGGAGGGGATGAGGTCCGGACGGTCCTCGTAGTGGACGGAGATTCCTTCCGCCTCAAGCTGCCCCGTGAGCTCCGACGGCGTGCGGTCATACCCCGCCACGTTGAAGCCCTTGAACTTGTAGTACCTGGCCAGCGCGGACATTCCAATTCCGCCAATGCCTATGAAATAAACATTCTTCATACTAACTTATAAATCTCATCACAAATAACCTGGGCGGCATTCCTGAGGGCCATTGCCTCTGCGTTTTTGGCCAGAGAAGCCAGTTTCAGAGGGCTTCCAAGAAGGCCGATAGCCGTGGGAAGTAGTTCGTCAATGGCCTCGGAGTCCTTCACAAGAAGGGCGGCTTCCTTCCGGACCAGGGCCATGGCGTTATGCGTCTGATGGTCCTCGGCAACGTTAGGAGAAGGGACAAACACGGTGGGCTTACCCATGGCGCAGAGTTCGCTCACGGTGCTGGCGCCGCTACGGGAAATCACTACATCGGCCGCGGCGTAAGCAAGGTCCATCCTCTGGATAAAGTCAAAGTGCTTAATGCCCTTGACGTCCGGATGAGCGGCCATAAACTCGTCTGTGGAGGCCTTGTAGTACTTTCCGCACTGCCATATCACCTCCAGGTCTTCTCCGCCGGGGCAGCCGTCCTGGATCCAGTGCATCATTGCCCTGTTGAGGGTGCCGCTGCCAAGGCTTCCGCCAACAACAAACAGGTGCTTCTTCTGCGGATCCAGCCCGTAAAACTCCATAGCCTGGGCCTTCTGCTCCGGGGTAGATGGCTTTGAGACATCCTTACGGATAGGGTTTCCGCTCATCACTATCTTATCGGCCGGGAAGAACTTTTCCATGCCCTCATATGCCACGCAGATGCTTTGGACGCGGGAGCCAAGCATCTTGTTGGTAAGGCCCGCAAAGCCGTTCTGCTCCTGGATCACGGCGGGAATCTTCATCCCCGTGGCGGCCCAGAGAAGGGGAGCGCTGGCGTATCCGCCCACGCCTACAACTACATCCGGCTTGAATTCCTTAACCACCTTCTTTGCAGCCCTGAGGCTTTGAAGGAGCTTGAACGGGGCCTTAAGGTCGTTCACAATGTTCCGGAGGTTAAGCTGCCTCTGAAGGCCCACAACCGGTAGGCCCACAATCTTGTATCCAGCTGCGGGGACCTTCTCCATCTCCATCTTTCCATCGGCCCCTACAAAGAGGATCTCCGTGTCAGGATTCAGTTCCTTCAGTTTGTCCGCGATGGAGATAGCCGGGAAGATGTGCCCTCCCGTGCCTCCGCCGCTCACAATGGCCCTTATGGCTTTGTACTCTTTGCTCATACGCTTGCGCTTTGCGTCCACTCATCGTCGTCGTGGACAATTATCTGTTCGGCTTCGGCTTCCGCCTCACGCCTTGCAATATTTTCCTTTGCATCCTTGGAGATGGACAGCAGTATGCCAAAGACGATGCTGAACACCAGCAGGGAGTTTGTTCCGTGACTCACCAGGGGGAGAGTCTGGCCGGTCTGGGGCACAAACGGCAGGTGCACGTTCACCGCCATGTGCATGAAGGCCTGGCCCGTGACAAGGATGATGAGTCCCGTCACAATCATCTTGTCGTAGTATTTGTCGCACTCCTTTGCAACCAGGGTGCCCCTGGCAAGGAGGCTGAAGTATAGAAGGATTATAAGGACAGCCCCAATTATGCCGCTCTCCTCAATTATGAAGCTGAACATATAGTCGCCAAAGATGACGGGAGTTGCATATTTCTGCGTGCTGTTGCCTATTCCCTTCCCAAAGACGCCGCCTTCCTTTATTGCCAGAAGGGCGCTCACGGGCTGTTTCAGTTCATCCCTGGCGTCGTTGAAATCCTTCGACCCGCGGGGGGAGGAGAGGAGCTTTTGCATCACTGCGTCGTCGTCCTGCGTGATGCGGGAGATGGCTGT
>OMQK01000262.1:0-1142 GCA_900313205.1 uncultured Bacteroidales bacterium
TGATGCCGGCCTCGATGGTTTTGCCAAGGCCTACTTCGTCGGCCAGGATGGCACCCTTGGAGAGCGGTGATTTGAACGCGAAAGATGCGGCCTCGACCTGATGAGGGGTCAAGTCCACCTGCGCGTCCTGCAGCGATGCCGTCAATTTATTGATATCGTTCGCCGGCAAACGCCTGGTCAAGAAATTCGCAAGGAATTTCGCCTGGTATTCCGTGATGGTGGTCACTATGTATGATTAATCCGCTTCTATAATGGCCAAATTTACAAATTTTCCTCCATAACTCAATACTATTTGTGTCAAAATCTCCATTTTTCACCAATACCTCCCAATAGCTTTCAAAGAAAAAACAAAGAACGCCCCAGGAAAGTGCCCGGGGCGCGGCTGTGCATATCAAATTGTTTATCCGGTTTTTACCAGTTTTTTATTTTCCTCTTAGCTGGCTGCATTTTCTGCACTTTCTGCATTTTGGGTGTTATGGCTAAAAATGGGAAAGTGCGGAAAGTGCAGAAAGTGCAAGCAGGCATAAGGGAGTTATTTATAGCGCTTCTCATACTGGCCGTGGGAGATGTGGCGGAAGAAATTGCTCTTTAGCCATTCTTTGAAAGTGCGCTCGCTCATATCAAAGCCGGCGGCCACTTCAAGACCTTCGGCGGTGGTGAAGGAAATGGGAAGTTCCAGGTAGATTTTCCGCTGCTTTTCGTTAAGCTCATCGATGGGGTTCAGATTGAATTTCTTCCTCGCTTTCAGGCCACATGCCGTGAAGTAGTAGCACAGATCAATGCCGCCCTTGACGGATGCTGCTGAAATGGTTTTGAACATTTTCCCGCTGGTCCCGTATTTCAGGGCCTCCAGCACAATCGAGAAGCGGATGCAGTAGCGTTCCATTTTGGTCAACATCTCGGCCACAGCAGCGGAACTGGCGTTTTTCTGGTCGGCCAGAGCATTGAACCACTGGGTGTAAATCTCCAACGCATCACGCGACAGCTTGACATTCTTGGCGCCGGGCTTGAACGGGATTTTGTAGATGTTGTCCACTATTTCGCACCAGGTCTTCGTGAGTTCCTTCGGCAGCTGGTCATTGTTCAGTTTCGGGTACTCGCTGTCATCCGGGTAAGCAAAGAGCCAGCGGTCCACAAAGCCG
>OMQK01000262.1:1172-3963 GCA_900313205.1 uncultured Bacteroidales bacterium
TCATAAAGAAGGCCGGGCTGGATGGTGCCAATGACGCCAATGCAGGTGTCCTCGATGTTCAGGGGCTGGCTGCTGACGCGGTTCACGATGACGGATCCTCCATTATAGAGCTGCGTCCAAACCTGCTCATCGTTGCCGGAGCGGTACTTGTTGAAGTTCTTGATGAATCCAATCAGCTCATCCACGTAAACAGCCAGGCTGCGAGCATTGATCTTGTGCTGTCGGACCAAAACTTCCGTCGTGAAATCCGAGAGTACAATCTGTTCGTATTCAGGCTCCACGGGCACGTTTTTCCGCTCCTTCAGGGGCTTTTGCATGGCCTGCTCATAAGCAGCTCTGGCACGCTCGTACTTCTGCAGGGATTTCTTATCACGGTCCACCAGCGGCTTGAAGGCGTACTTCAAAGGGGCGCTCTTGTTCGTTCCTGGTTTCCCAACAATTGCGATGTAGAGGATGGCCTTGTCCAGCCATTCATTCTTGATTTCCACAATCACGCTGTTACCAACGGCTACGCTGGCCACGAACAAAAGGCTGGCGGCAATATGGTCCACAGTGAAATTCAGGCACCGGTGCGTTTCCCGGATGATGGTCTGAACTGGCTTTGGGAACACCTCAACCGGGAACGGAATCATATCGTAGTGCGGGATATTCGGCGGGATCACGCCGTATTCCTGGCACTTGTAGAAGAAGCTGCCAAGGCCAATGCTCCTGGTGTGTGTCCGGAATTCCTCAAACTTCTTGCGGTTGGCAGCTGCGTCATAGTTTTTGCCAAACTGCGACACTTTCTCCAGAATCTCCCAGCCCTGTTCATCCAGTGAGCTCAAGGCCATGGCCATCGTTCTCCAGTCATCGTAATCCTCCAAGGGAATCCTTCTTTTCTCCCACTCGTTCGCGTAAGCAAGCGCACGTGAGAGCCTCGGGTTTTCCATCAGCATACTTTCCCGGTCCCGCTCCCTGGTGTGCTCCTCAACGTCAAATCCTTCCGGCAAGCTGTAGAGGCAGCAGCCCTCGTTGAAGATGGGATTCGGATCAAAGGAGATGAACCGAAGCCGGGTCACATCGCTGCAGGCCTTGTCAATCTTGAAGCCCAGGTCGGCCATCTCTTTCTTCAATGCCAGGAAATAGAACAGATGCCTGGTGTAATCGTCGTTATCAAGCGGGATAATGGCAAAGAATCCTCTCCGGCTGGCCGAAAGGCCGGCATACCAAACGTAAGGAAGAGCGCCAATCTTCTGCTTCGCCGCCTCAACATCCTGCACATCATCAAAGTCCAGGGCTATCAGGCCGTTGTAGTGTTTGATTTTGTCCGCCAAGGGCACATTCACGTCACGCGTGTAGAAGGTGGCCGAAATGGTCCCGGCTGCGAGGAACCGTCGTTTCAGATTGCTCCGGGCCTTTTTATCCTCGGTATTCCAGATTTTCTTCAGCTGCTCCAGATTCTTCTCACCCAGTCTGAGGAAATCCCGGATCTTGATTTCTTTCGGAGTCGTAACAGACGAGTGGTACTCCGCAAGTTTGTCCGAGTCAGACATGCCCGGGGTGCTGCTGGGGAAGACACGGTCATAGACATTCACATAGACCGTATCACTCTCAAAGCGCCTCAATGAGGCTTCATCTGTATTGCGCATAATAAAGCCGGATTAGGGGAAATTAACCGCAAAACTCAAAAATGCAATTGACAACCTTTGACATTAGCGGCAATATCCACCAGGCGTACCTATTTGCGCCCCTTACGCCCACGTGCGCCCTCGTCCACCGCACTGAGCCTTTCGGCCTGCATCGAGGCCTCTATTTCCTCCTGAATGACGAACGTCAGACCGCCGTTCTTGATCTTGGTAAGCGTCCCGTCATCGAAACGGTTGTAGATGGTGCTTACCGACATCCCGTAGAGCTTCACGGCTTCCGCAATGGGGATGTAGTGTTTGGTGGCCGAGCTGGACTGTACGGTCAAAGCCGTCTTCACAGCATCTTTCACGATGGGGGTAATCAGTTCCTTCAGAAAGGACCTGACAGGAGTCAAATTGTCCATGGTTCTTGTGTTTGTGTTTTCAACAAACAGTCGTGGCCACCACTGTATCAGAGTGTCTCTCTGACAGCGCAAAAGTAAGCTGGAAAGTATTGGAAACCAAACGCCCTCCGCAGTCGGCCGGCCGGGCGCCAGAGCAAAAAAAACGCGCCCAGGATACTTTCCCGGGCGAAACATAACATCTTCTACTGTCGGCTCAAAGTAGGCCCGTTTCCAGATGTGCCGCTTTCATCAGCTCCTGAGTAAGGGGTGTAATCCCGTAGTATTGCTCTCCCATTTTCGGAAAGTCCCGCTGATAACTGAGCACCTTGGGCATCCGGTCGGCACCCAGGATCAGGAAGGCATGGTTCATCTCCGCACAGGTCCGGCCCATCAGCTTCCCCATGATCACTGCCTCACACCTTTCGCCCCTCCAGGTTATCCGCTTCGGGAACGGTACCCCATACCGCACAAAAGCCTCCAGGTCATTGTCACACACGCCGGAAAAATAGTTCCGGAACTTGCGGGCAGCTCCGTTGAACGGATTCTTCTGGAAAACCTGGGGACGGAAACGGTTTTCGATGAAGTCGGTCAGGTACGCATTCTGCCGGGCCCAGTCGTGCATCATCACAAAGTATGTCCGGCCAATCCACCAGTCATTCAGGACAGCTGCAGCACCTGCATCGTGCTCACATACGCAATTGTCAAATTGTGTCACAGAAAATGAGCAGGCTGTAAATGACTGTCTTAGAACAATGGGATTTATTATTTAGGAAAACAGCAATG
>OMQK01000014.1 GCA_900313205.1 uncultured Bacteroidales bacterium
ACCCGCTTTGGGAACGTGCTTTGCTCACAGGGCTCCGTGGTGCCGCTTTGGAAGCGCCAGGTGGCCGAAGGCAAGCCCGTCACGGTCACCAATCCTGATATGACCCGCTTCATCATGACCATCGAGGAAGCCCTGGACCTTGTCCTTTATGCCTTCGAGAACGGAAAGACCGGGGACATCCTTGTAAAGAAGTCCCCGGCGTGTACAATCGGCCTGCAGGCACAGGCCCTATGTGAATTGGAGGGAGGTTCTGGCGTGACGGTTATCGGCCCGCGTCCCGGAGAGAAACTCTATGAGACGCTCCTCACGAAGGAGGAGGGCGCAAAAGCCCAGGACATGGGCGGATTCTTCAGGATTCCGGCTGTAAAGGACCATGAGGATGCCCCTCAGGGGGAATTCAACTCAGACAATGCCTACCGCATGACGCTCCCTCAGATCAAGGCCAAGCTTATGGAAGCAATGAATGGTTAAGGGTCTCTATGAGATCATCCATCGTCCGGTAAAGTTCCGGGGCGGTTTCCTCCGTGATTGAGCGGCAGGCGGCCGCCCCGCTTATTTCAAAGGGGATGCAGGCAGCCTGTTCCTCCAGGGCTTTTCCTTTAGGAGTCAGGCTCACTATCACCTTCCTGCCGTCTTCACTGCCTTTTTCACGTTTTATGAAGCCTTCGGCCTCCATACGCTTCAGGAGGGGTGTCACGGTGTTGGTCTCAAGGTAGAGGCGCTTTGCTATGTCGTTCACCGGCTGGGCGTCCTGCTCCCACAGGACTATCATCACAAGGTACTGGGGATATGTAAGGCCTATCCCGCTCAGAAGCGGATGATAGGCCTGAGTTATGAGCCTTGAAGCCGTGTAAAGACGGAAACAAAGCTGATTTTCAAGTTTAAGCTGCTCCTTCATTACAGGAAGGCTTCAACGTCCTTTTCAAAATCTTTGGGCTCTGCAACCGGAGCAAAACGCTTCACGGTAACGCCGTCACGGGCTACCAGGAACTTGGTGAAGTTCCAAAGGATGTCGCTGTCCTTCTCCACGCTCTTGCTGATGCCCTTCAGGAGCTTCTGGGTGGCCTTTGCCTTGAATCCCTTGTACTCCTCCTTGGGAGCCTTCTCCTTCAGGAACTCGAAGATGGGCTCTGCATTGGCGCCGTTTACGTCAGTCTTAGCCATAAGGGGGAAGGTGACGCCGTGGTTGAGGCGGCAGAACTCCTCGATCTGTTCGTTGGAACCGGGTTCCTGGCCTGCAAATTGGTCGCAGGGGAAGCCGATAATCACAAGGCCCTTGTCCTTATACTTCTGGTAGAGGGCCTCCAGGCCGTCATACTGGGGAGTGAAGCCGCACTTTGAAGCGGTGTTCACAATAAGGAGAACCTTACCCTCAAACTGAGCGAAATCTACCTCTGCACCCTTGTTGCCGGTAGTCTTGAAGTCAAAAATCTTTGCCATATCACTATCTTTTTTAGCGGCGCAGCCAAGGCTTATCACTGCCACAAGGCACGCCAGGATTATTTTTTTAACCATATTTATATCGTTCACGATGCAAATATACGACAATTATTTTATATCGCAAACGATATTTTGTTTTTTTTTGTGATTTTTCGGTCAGAAAACATAGATAGTTAATCTTGCCGAAACTTAAACCGCACTTTGGGCTCCCTGGGGCCGTTTTTGTCGTTTACCCCCATTCTGTGAAGGTGGGTAAACAGCACCACCCCCTTCCAGAAGCACTTCTGAGAGGGGATGGTGAGTTTTAAGTTTCGGAGGGGAACTAGTCCTCTTCCTGCTCCTGGGCAGCGTATTCGGCCAGAAGTTTGGTCTGGACGTCTGCGGGAACCTGAACGTACTCTGCGAACTTCATTGAGAAGGTTGCGGAGCCGCCGGTGAGTGAGCTCAGGATGGTGGAGTAGCGGTAGAGCTCTGCAAGGGGAACACGGGCGTGAAGCACGGTGAAGCCCTTATCCATATCCTGATTCATGATCATGCCACGACGGGTATTGAGGTCACTCATGCAGGGACCAACATACTCATTGGGAGTGATGATGTCTACGTTGTAGATAGGTTCGAGGATCTTGGGACCGGCATTGCGGAATGCCTCCTTGAAGGCGTTACGGCCGGCGATGATGAAGGCAATTTCCTTGGAGTCCACGGGGTGCATCTTACCGTCATATACATAGACGCGGATGTCACGGGCGTAGGAACCGGTGAGAGGGCCTTCCTCCATCTTTGACTTGATACCCTTAAGGATAGCGGGCATGAAGGAAAGGTCGATGGAACCACCAACAACGCAGTTGTAGAATTCAAGCTTACCACCCCACTCGAGGTCTGTGATATCCTGGCTCTTGAAGTTGAAAACAACATCCTTGCCGTCAATCTTGAAGTTCTTGGGGGCTTCCTGACCTTCTACGTAAGGGCAAACCAGCAGGTGAACCTCACCGAACTGACCGGCGCCGCCGGACTGCTTCTTGTGACGGTACTGTGCGGTAGCGATTTTGGTGATGGTCTCACGGTAGGGAACCTTGGGAGCGTAGAGTTCGATGTTCAGCTTGAACTCGTTGGTAACTCTCCACTTCACGTAGTTGATGTGCTGCTCACCCATACCGGTGAGGATGGTCTGACGCAGTTCCTTGGAGTATTCTACGCCGATGGTAGGATCCTGGGCTGCAATCTTATTGAGAGCGTCACCAACCTTTGCTTCGTCGTTCTTATCAACGGCCTTCACTGCGCAGCGGTACTTGGCATCAGGGAATACCATGTGCTTGATGGCCTCTACACCGTTCTGGGCAAGTGTAACGTCTGTCTTACCGGCCTTGAGCTTCATGACGCAGCCGATATCGCCGGCGGCGATGGACGAAACCTTTTCCTTCTTTGCACCCGCAACAGCATAGATGGCGCTGAGGCGCTCACCGTTGCCGGTTTCAGGGTTCACAAGGTCTGCGCCCTCGTTGAGGGTACCGCTCATCACCTTGAAGTAGGAAACTTCACCAAGGTGCTGCTCTACGCTGGTCTTGAAGATAAACAGGGCAACGGGACCTGTGGGGTCGCACTTGATGGTGCCGCCGTCCACGGTGGGCTCTTCACGGCCTTCCGGTGAAGGGACAACGTTTACGATGAATTCCATCAGGCGCTTGGTGCCTACATTCTCCTTTGCTGCGGTGCAGAAGACGGGGATGGTCTCACCCTTCTTCAGGCCTTCGCGGAGACCTTCACGGATTTCATCGGTGGTGAGCTCCATGGTCTCGAAGAACTTCTCCATGAGTTCGTCGGAGCCTTCAGCTGCCTTCTCCATGAGTTCTGCGCGGAGTTCTTCGGCCTCATCTGCGTGAGCAGCGGGGATGTCAAGCTCCTGACCTTTCTTGTCATAGAACTTCATGGTGATAACATCCACAAAACCTTCCAGGCCAAGACCGGGGTTCACGGGGAACTGGCAGATGGCGGCCTTCTTGCCGAACTCCTCTGCGATAGCGGCGCGTACGCCTTCCCAGTTTGCTTTGTCGTGGTCCAGCTGGTTTACGGCGATGATCATGGGAACGCCGTACTGGTCTGCGTAACGGGCGAAGAGGGTGGTACCTACCTCAATGCCTGCGGAACCATTCATCACCATCACGGCGGCGTCTACCACCTTGAAGGCGGAGAGGGCTCCACCGGAGAAATCATCTGAACCAGGAGCATCGATGAAGTTGATCTTGCAGCCGCCGAACTCTGCATACAGAGGGGTGGCGTTGATGGACTTCTGGTTGGTCTGCTCGAACTCAGTGTTGTCCGATACGGTGTTCTTTTCCTCTACGGAACCGCGGCGGTCAATAACTTTGCCTTCAAAAAGCATAGCCTCTGAGAGGGTGGTCTTACCGCTGCGGGGTGCGCCAATCAAGACGACGTTGCGGATGTTTTTAGTAGTGTAAGCTTTCATTGTTGTGTATTATGTTTTTGCGTTTTTCAGACGTAGTCTGCAAATATAGTCATTTTTCGGGGAATCTCCGGCCGGCACCTCCGAAACTTAAACGACGGCACTCCCTGTCAGAAGTGCTTCTGGAAGGGGGCGGTGCTATTTACCCCCGTCCGCGGAAAGAGGGTAAACGACAAAATCGGCCTCAGGAGGCTCAAACTGCGGTTTAACTTTCGGAATCGTCCAAACTTGTGACGGGTTGGTGCAGGATGGTTCTGAGCAGGTCGTTGTTCAGTCCGGTGAGGCGGGCCAGCTGCTTAACTGAATAGGTCTTCCGGGACTTCCAGATTTCCGTGGCTATTTCCACGCGGGCCACCTGCCTTAACTTTTTCACGGGGACACCATACTTCAATTTTGCCAGGGTGTTGACTTCTTTCCTTATGATGTCCTCTTCACGGCGCCTCATAAACTTCTTGGCATCTGCCGCTTCCATCTCTATGAGGTCATTTTTCTTCACGTTGAGGAAGGCGATGAACTGCCTTGGTGAAGAAAAAACCCTGGCGTGAATGAACTGCAGGTCAATATAACTGGCAGGAACCAGCATTCCGCAGTCGTCCACCTCCCAGTCCTGCGGCAGGACAATGTTGGTGTGAAACAGCCGGGACTGTTCCCGGGCGGAGAGAAGCCTTATCTTTTTGTACTTTACCGCCGGAAGCTTCTGACAGTAAACCGGCCCGGGGCCCCAGCGATAATTCTCCGGAAGATACGGGAAACCGGCCTCCGTGCAGTTACGGAAAACATATATGATTTTGCGACGGAGTTCATCTTCGGTTTTGATTGCATCGGCCTCAATCCAGATGGAACCATCCACGATTTCCCTGCGCCTGGTGGCGATAAAGTATTTGACCAGGAGGCGCTTGACTTCCCCCTTGAATTTTTGGATGTTCATTGCGCTGCCGCGAAGAATGGTGTGGAAATGCGTTTTCATTATCTCCAGTGACAGCACGGTGAGGCCGCATTTATACGCCACAACCGGAATGAGGTTCATTCCGAAAATGCAATCCTCCTCAGTCTCAAAAAGGACCTCCAGCCGAGTACCGTCAGAGTAAACGTGGAAGCAGTCGTCTATAGGTTTTGAATAGTCGTTGTTATACATCATAGCGTTTTTGCAAAGATGGAGAATGTTATCCGTTTCAAACGTTGTGAAACGAATAAAACGGATAATTGCCACTACCGGCCATTCTGGGGCCGATATTATTCCTGTTTTCAGACATGGTTCCGCACAAAACCCCGTGATTTCTGTAAAACGACTCTGCTCCCAATCCGCCCCAAACCCTTTCCGCAATCTAGCCACGACGAATATGTGGACCGAAATGCACGGGGCGGCCCGTTGTCAGAGCCCAGAAATTCGCGCATTGTGCCCGGCATTAATCTACCCTCGCACCCCGGGGTGTTTCCGAAAGTTAAACAACGGCACCCCCTCTCAGAAGTGCTTCTGGAAGGGGGTGGTGCTGTTTACCCCCGTTCTGCGAATGGGGGTAAACGACAAAATCGGTCTCAGGAGGGCCAAACTGCGGTTTACGTTTCGGAGATGCCCGGTCGGTGCCGGGCATGACGAGGGCAGGGGCACGGAACCCGGTATGACGGGCGGGATAGCCATATGCCATTCGGGCGGCGTAGACGCCCGTGTCTTCGTGAACGGGAGAGGCCCATAGCAGGTGCAAAGCACCGCGTATGGGAGGGATAGCGCCGAAGGCGCGTACCGGCCCGAATGGCATAAGGCTATCCTGCAAGGATGGAGCTAAGCGCTAAACCGCGGCGGCGAGTTTGCGGGCAAGGTCCAGGAAGGCCTGGGAGTCCGGGCGGTCCTGGAGGGCGGCGGGAGTGCCGGAGTCCGCGTCCTCGCGGATGGACTGGACCAGGGGGATCTGGCCAAGGAACGGGATGTCAAGGTCACGGGCCATCTTTTCACCGCCTCCCTTGCCAAAGATGAAGTACTTCTCCTCCGGGTGCTCCAGCGGGGTGAACCAGGACATATTCTCCACAAGGCCGAAAACGGGCTTCTGGACCTGGGGGTTACGGAACATATTGACGCCGCGAAGGACATCGGAGAGAGCTACTGTCTGGGGCGTTGTGACTATGACGGCTCCCTCAACGGGAACGTCACCGATGAGCGTGATATGGATATCTCCGGTTCCGGGGGGCATGTCTATGAGAAGGAAGTCCAGGGGGGCCCAGGCGGTTTGGAGGATGATCTGCTTGAGGGCGGTAGAGGCCATGGGGCCGCGCCAGATAAGCGCCTGACCTTCAGACGTTACATGGCCCACGGAGAGCCATTTTACGCCGTATTTCTCCACGGGGACAAAGAGGGCCGATTCTTCCTCCTCTCCCTGCATCCCAATCTCTGCGCCTTCCGTTCCTGTCATAGTGGGGATGGAGGGGCCGTAGACATCGGCATCGGCAAGTCCAACCCTGTAACCAAGGCGGGCAAGGGCTACGGCAAGGTTCACGGCTACGGTGCTTTTCCCAACACCGCCCTTTCCGGACGCTATGCCGATGATATGGCGTACCTCCCGGAGCTGCTCCAGGTTGAACTCGATTCCCTTTTTAGCGGGTTTGGCGGGTTCCTTTACAATGGTGTCCACCTCTATGGATGTGCCGCCGGGAGCGTGCCTGTAAAGACAGGACTGGACGGCGCCTACAAGGTAGTTTTTAAGGGGGTCCGGACGCTTGGGAAAGGCAAGGGTCACGTGGATGCTTCCATCCGTAACTTTCACGTCTTCAATCATTCCAAGTGCGGCAAGGGGAGCGTCCCCCTTTGCAGGGTGAGTCACCTCTCCAAGCCAGGAAAGTATCTGATTTCTATCCATTTTCTTCATTATTTCCACAAAAGTACGCAAAAAACGCTAAATTTGTGAAAATAATTAGTTGCAGATGAAACGTATTCTTACCTTTATTGCCGCCCTTGCGGTGTGCACTGTGGCAGTGGCCGATGAAGGAATGTGGCTGCTCCCGCTCCTAAAACAACTTAACGGAAAAGACCTCCGCGCGGCAGGTTGCAAGCTTACCCCGGAACAGATTTACTCTATCAACAAAACCTCCCTCAAGGATGCCATAGTGCATTTTGGCGGCGGTTGCACCGGTGAGATGATCTCTGACCAGGGTCTCCTTGTCACCAATCACCACTGCGGTTACAGCAGCATCCAGGGCCTGTCCACGGACGAGCACAACTACCTCATGGACGGTTACTGGGCCAAGTCCCTGGACCAGGAAATCCCCTGCCCTGGCCTTACTGTTACCTTCATGGTCTCCATGGAAGACGTGACCAAGGTGATTGAGGAAGGGACAAAATCGGCCGACGCCCTTAAGGAGGCCGCAGAGGAAGCCAATCCCGGCTGCGAGGCCGTTGTAACAGGCTTCTACAACAACAACGTCCATTACCTTATTGTCTACCGCACGTACAAGGACGTCCGCTTTGTGGGCGCTCCCCCGGCATCCATGGGTAAATTCGGCGGAGAGACAGACAACTGGATGTGGCCCCGTCACACCTGCGACTTCTCCATGTTCCGCGTTTATGCCGATGAAGACAACATGCCGGCAGAGTATGATGACGACAACGTCCCCTATAAGCCCGCAAAGAGCCTGAAAGTGTCTCTCAAGGGTGTGAAGGAAGGAGATTACACCATGGTCATGGGCTATCCCGGCCGCACCCAGCGTTTCCAGACGGCCGCGCAGCTCCAGGACATGATCGCCACCAACCGCATCCGCATAGATGCCCGCACCATTCGCCAGGACATCATGTGGGAGGAAATGATTGCCGATAAATCCGTCCAGCTCAAGTATGCCGATAAATACGCCGGCAGCGCCAACGGCTGGAAGAAGTGGCAGGGCGAGGAACTTGCATTCGAGAACCTTGATATCATCGGCCGTGAAGAGGCCAAGGAAGCCGCCCTGAAGGCCTGGATTGAGGCCGATCCCGAGCGCCAGAAAAAGTACGGTGATCCCGTAGCAGATATTGCAAAACACGTAAAGAACACCGCCGATGCTACGGCCACCGTCAATAAGATTGCAGAAGGCCCCTATCAGATAGAACTTGTGCAGTTTGCAAACGCCCTGCCCGGTCTTTTCCACCGCGAACTGAGGGAAGGGAAAGATACCACCGAGGCCCTTGAATCGGCACGCGAGAAGCTTAAGGAAGCCTACAGGGACTATGTGGTGAGCATAGATAAAAAGACTGCCGTGGCCCTTCTGGAGCACTACAGGAAAACCGCCGCGCCGGAGGACTACCTCAAGATAGGAGACCGGGATTTTTCCACCCTGGACATTCCCGCATATGTGGAGAATCTCTTTGCCACTAGCATTTTCACATCTGAGGAAAAGGCCCTTGCCGCAAGTATTGATGAGGTTATGCAGGACCCCGCGAGCGAACTTTCCCAAGCCATAATGAATGCGCTTATGGGTAAATATATGGCGGTTTACGCCAATCCTGACGCATCCTATGAGAAAGCCCGCAAGAACTTTGCCGCCGCCCTCATGGAGTGGCAGAAAGGAAAGGCAATGTACCCGGATGCAAACTCCACAATGCGTCTTACCTACGGTCACGTGCTGCCTTACAGCCCCAAGGACGCCCTCAAATATGAGTACTACACAACCGCCCAGGGCCTCCTGGAAAAGGAAAACCCTGAGGATCCGGAATTCATCCTTCCTGCCGGCATCAAGTCCCTCCTCCTTGCAAAGGATTACGGCAGGTGGGCTGCCAAGGACGGCACTCTCCGCACCTGCTTCCTCACAAATAACGACATAACCGGCGGTAATTCCGGTTCTCCGGTGCTGGACGCAAAGGGCAATCTTATCGGCCTTGCATTTGACGGGAACTGGGAGAGTATGAGCTCCGACGTAATGTTTGAGCCCGCCCTCCAGAGGTGCATCTGCGTGGATATCCGCTATGTCCTCTGGCTTGTGGAGAAGTACGGCGGCGCTACCAATATCATCAATGAGATTACTTACGCAAAATAGCATATGAAGAAAGTATTTGCTATTCTGGCGGCCATCGGCCTTTGCTTTGGCGCCTTTGCCCAGGAATCCAAGATTCTGGAAGACTGGGACGACCAAATTGAAAGCCGTGAAGACGACTTCCTGTCTTCATTTTCCTACACAAACTTCACCTACAACAATTTCCTTGGTGCCCCCGAGGGCGTTAATCATAATGGCTGGGGGCTTAATTTCTCTGCCCTCCACATTGGTTTCAACCCCTGGAAAAACGGCCGGTTCACCCTTGGCCTCCTGGAAATGTCCTTCGATTTTGGCTTCCTGAAGCCCGGGTACAGTTTTGCCGTCATCAACAACGCAATTGAAGTCAGGCCTTCTGTAGTGGAAAGCAAGAATAACTATACCAATATAGCCTACACTTTCCCATTGGGCTATCTCCAGAAATTCGGAGATTCCAAATGGTCGGCCGCAATCCTTGTAAGTCCCGGTTTTGGATGGGACACCTATAAGAACGAGTGGGTGTCGGACAATATCCGCCACACTGACAATCTCCGCATTAACCGCGGCGGCGGCTATTTCCACCTGGACGTGAAAGCTATGGCCTGGTACGACTACGTGGGATTTGTAGCACGCTACTCCTTCCCCAAGGGCTTCCAGGGCCCGGGAATTGTCTCTGCGGGTATCTCTTTGAGAATCTAAAGCCAACGTTACCCCCTCCCGAAACCCCTCCCCTCGGGGGAGGGACTTAAAAGAGAGAAAGTTCCAATTCCTTCACATGAAAGCTTTTCCGGTGCCATGGCGTATAGCCGTGGCGCCGGATTGCTTCTATATGCTCTGCTGTAGGGTAGCCCATATTGCGGTCCCAGCCGTACTCAGGGTACTCCAGAGCTATTTTTCTCATGAAGTCGTCACGGTAGGTTTTGGCAAGGACGGAGGCGGCCGCTATGCTGGCGTATGTTGCATCTCCGTGAACCACGGTCTGGAAATCCTTGAAGCCATAGCCCTGGAACGGCCGGAACTTATTGCCGTCAATGAGGAGGAATTCCGGCTTGGGATTCAGCCTTTGAACGGCCCTCTGCATACCTGTAACGGATGCCCAGAGGATATTGAGCAGGTCTATTTCCTCTGCGCTTACAGCCTCAACCGCCCACGCAATTGCCTCCTTTTCAATGATGGGCCGGAGTTCTTCCCGGGCCTTTTCCGTCATTTGTTTGGAGTCGTTGAGGAGCGGATGGAAGAAGTCCGGGGGAAGGATCACCGCAGCTGCGTACACAGGCCCGGCCAGGGGGCCGCGGCCGGCTTCGTCGCAGCCGGCTTCCAGCCTTCCGGGCTCAAGATATGACTTCAGATTTGGTTTCATACGAATTGGGCCGCTTGTAACCGTTTTTTGGGGCTTTTTCGGTAATCATCTGCCCTTGGGGCCGCTGGTTACCTAAAACCGGCCGTTTTTAGGTAACGCGCTGCCCCGAACGGTAAAAGCTAAGGATATAACCAGCATAATCAGAAGCAGCAGGGAGGCTATGAGTGACACCGTTGCGCCGGTCTTGTAACTTTGGGGTGCAAAACGCATCACTACCTCATGGTCTCCGGCAGGAAGAAGGGCGCCGCGGAGGGTCCAATCGGCCCTGAAGATATTGAGGGGCTGGCCATCAACGGTGGCGGTCCAGCCGTTAGGGTAGAAGACTTCGCTAAATACGGCCACGCGGTCCTGAGAGGTGGAGTAGCGGTAACGGACCTCGTTGGGGGTGTAGGAGATCATTTCAATGGTCCCGCCCGGAACGGAGGCCGTCACGCACGGCACGGACCGGGCGTCTACAACTGCAGTTGTGCGGAGATCCACCTGGCCGATAAGGGCAATCTCTTCATCAGGGGTGGCGGCGGGGACAACGCTGTCCACAAACCATGCGGGGCCAAGGGCGGCGTAGTTCTCTACGGGCGGATATTTGTCGTCCACAATGAGGTAACGCGTGTTGAGGGCGTTGAGGACGGGGGTATTATCGGCCATATAGGAAGCAACGTCGTCAAGAGTTTCAGCCTCTCCAAGAGCCTTGTAGATGCCGTTAATTTCTCCTGTGAGATAGTGGTCTATGAGGTCCTGGTAGCGCTGCAGCTTTGCCGGGGAGTAACCGCCCACGTTCTTATGCCGATAACTGGGCACGGAACTGTTGAAAACGTTCACCGTGATATCCAGGACGCGGTATTGAGGGTCCTTGTCCTCCAGGATTATCTTGTCCACGGGGCGCTCAGCAAAGGGCTTGTTGAAGTCCTTGGGGGTCACAAAGTCATCGGCATTGAGGTAGCGCTTGCCCGCGGCAAAAAGGTCCAGTGCGGCAAACAGGCAGATGCACACGGCAGCCACCCATTTACGGCCATAACCGGCAAAGGCCTTTGCGTGCTCTGTCTGGCCCTTGGGGTTGAATGCCCAGAAAAGAAGGGCGAATGATGCTAAGATGAGAAGAAGCGAACGCGCGGCATCGGCCTTGAAGAGGGCTATGCGGTCTTTAATCAGCGCATCCACAAGAATATCCTGCATGGATTCGTCGGCTGCTCCGGAGAAAGTGCCGAATATTCCCGGGGCAAGCCAGCACAGGAAACAGAAGCCACCGGTGACCGCCAGGGCTATCCAGCTTGCTTTGAATAGTTCTTTTGCACTATATTCTCCACGGACAATGCGGTCCAGGGTGAGGAAGCCAAGAACCGGCAGGGATACCTGTAGCACCACCAGCGCCATGGACACTGTCCGGAACTTGTTGTAAAGCGGTAAATACTTGAAGCAAAACGCCGTAAATGCCATGAAATGGCTGCCCACGGCCATCAGAATAGCCACTATTGTTGCAGCCAGGAGCCACCATTTTTCCCGGCCTTTGTATAGGCCCAGGCCCAGCACAAAGAGGAATATGGCAATTGCTCCCATATACATGGGCCCCGCCGTGAACGGCTGAGGACCCCAGTAGAGTGGCAACGCCTTGGCGGTCTCACGGAGGTTCTTCTGGCCGTATTTCTTGAGGAGTATGATGGTTTCCGACTTCTCCGGATTCACGGCGCCCGATGAGGATCCGCCGTTGAAATTGGGGATGAGCATATTGGGAAGCTCTTCCCAGCCGTAACTCCAGGCCGTGGCGTAATCAAGGTCAAGGCCCTTGGAGTTGGCGCCTTCCTTGGAAAGCTCGGAACCGCCCCTCATGGTGTTTGGGGTGTATTTTGCAAGTGGCAGAAGCTTATTCACATTGGTTGCTATACCCGCACCGCCGAGCACCAGAAGAAGGGCCGATGCAATCCAAAACCGCTTCCACTCCTTACTCTTAATTGTATGTATGAACTCCGCCAAGGCATACAGCAGCACCATAATGGCAAGGTAGTAGGTGATCTGCTGATGGTTGGCCTTTATCTGCATGCTGAGCGCAAGGCCGAAGAGGGTGGCGCCAAGGAGGGGTTTGCGGCGGTAAGTGTACACCAAAGCGGCCAGGACCCAGGGCATGAAGGCAATAGCCTGCATCTTAGTGTTGTGCCCCACCTGGATAATCTGGAAATTGTAGCTGCAGAAGGCTACGGCTATAGCACCGCCAATTGCCACAGGCCAGCTTACACCCAGCGCCAGGAACAGCAAAAACGCCCCAAGAAGTGTCACAAAGAGGTATGTGGCGGGGCGCTTACCCAGCATCAGGAGTTTGTAGATCCACTGCGTGCAGTCTCCCTTGGTGGGTGCCGCTATAGCCGTTGTGGGCATGCCGCCAAACATGGAGTCGGACCAGTACGCGGGGTCGTCCGGGTGAGCCTTGTTCCACTCAGTCATCTCATGGGACATGCCTATATACCCGGAAATGTCGCTCTGGTTAACTATCTTTCCTTCAAGCACTTTTGGCACAAAGCCATAGCTCAGCGCAAGGAAAAGCACCACAACGCCAACGGCTGCGGCTATCTTCTTCACAAGGGGGTTATTCATTTTCAGAAACTTTACTTAGGAGAGCCGCAAGCTCATGGGTTGTAGCGCGGCGTGAATACTGGCCGATATTACCCTTTGTCTCAGGGATTCCGCCGTCAAGGTGGTGCTTAAAGGCTTGTTCAAGGAAAGCCTTCACTGCCGCCTCATTATCCCAATCGGCCGTAATGCCGGCTTTTGCGTCACCAATTACGCGGGCCATTGCGCCGTCTTCCTGGCCTATTCCAAGGATGGGACGGCGCGAAGCCAGGTACTCGAAGAGTTTTCCTGGAAGGATGGGCCTGTACAGGGGGTCGTTCCTGAGGGGCAGGATAAGGATGCTGGCCGATCTCTGCTCCCTCACCGCCGTTGCGTGGTCCGTGGGGCCAAGGGCCACAACATTATTCTCCAAACCCGCGGCTTTTATGGCTTCCAGCACTTCCCCGTCCACTTTTCCAACAAGCCGGAGGCGAAGCTTCTCACGGAATCCCGGCACGGAATCGGCCATATCTCCCAGCACCTTCCAGAGAATGAGAGGGTTGCCATCGGCCGCAAATAGACCGGTGTGGGTTATGTTGAAACGAGTATCGGCCTTAGGGGAGGGGCCCGTGAAATCTTCGGCGTCGTACCCGTTTGTTATCATTGCAACGGGCGTTTTGGTCTGGGCCTGAAACTCCTCTTGAACCAAAGGGGTACAGGCAAGGACAGTGGAGCATTCATCCAGCACGGCCTGCTCCTGGGCACGGAGTTTCCGCCAGGTGGCGGCGGTCATGGGCAGATATCTCAGGTAATACATCCGGCTCCAGGGGTCACGGAAGTCCGGGATCCAGGGAATACCCGTTTTCTTATGAAGTTTCTGGCCGATAAGGTGCACGGAATGAGGCGGACCCGTGGTTACAATTGCATCCACAGGATGCTCCTGAAGGTATTTTAACAGCGTTTTCACGCTTGGCTTCACCCAGCCAACGCGGGGATCCGGAACAAAGAGGTTTGCCCTGATCCAAAGGCTCAGGCGCTGCTTGAATGTCTTTTTACCGCTGGAAATTTCGGTTACCTGAGTGCTCTTTGCGCCCGTCAGTCTGCGATACGCGGCGTAAGGCTCCCAGATGCGGCCGCGGAGAACCTCAACATCGGCTGGGATTTCAGCGGCTAACGATGGGTCAAGCGCAGGATAATCGGCATTCTCCGGTGCAAAAACCACCGGCTCCCAGCCCTCTGAGGGCAGGTACTTTACAAACTTTACCCAGCGCTGCACGCCGGAACCGCCGGACGGCGGCCAATAATACGATATTACAAGTACGCGGCGCATCAGATTCCCAGTTCCTCCTTCATTGCCCTCAGGAGATCGAAGGCCTGAAGCGGGGTGAGGTTGTTGAGGTCTACGGAATTGAGACGGTCACGGAGGGACTCCAGAAGGGGATCGTCCAGTTGGAACATAGACAGTTGGATGGAGCCGTCTTTCTCTACGCGGCCCTCCTTCACATTATGGGGCTTCACGGGTGTGAGGGCCCCTATTGTTTCAAGAGCCTGGCTGTTCTCCAGGGCCTTCAGGGTACGTTCTGCGCTTTCAAGGACCTGCTGGGGCATGCCGGCCATACGGGCAACGTGGATACCAAAACTGTGGGCCGTGCCGCCTTCACGGAGCTTACGGAGGAAGATAACCTCCTTACCCACTTCCTTCACGGCTACGTGGAAGTTCTTCACGCGCGGGAAAATGCCTTCCAGGTCATTCAGTTCGTGATAATGGGTGGCAAAAAGCGTCTTTGCACCCTTGCCGTATTCGTGGATAAACTCAACTATTCCACGGGCTATTGACATACCGTCGTAGGTGGAGGTTCCGCGGCCGATTTCATCCAGCAGAACCAGGGACCTTGCACTGAGGTTGTTCAGGATCATTGCCGTTTCCAGCATCTCCACCATGAAGGTGGATTCTCCGCGGGAAATGTTGTCAGAGGCACCTACGCGCGTGAAAATCTTGTCAAAATAGCCGATATGAGCCTCCGACGCCGGCACAAACGAGCCGCACTGGGCCATAAGAACAATTAGGGCAGTTTGCCGCAGCAGGGCACTCTTACCGGCCATGTTGGGACCTGTGAGAATGATAATCTGCTGCTCTGTAGCGTCCAGATATACGTCATTGGGGACGTATTCCTCCCCGGCGGGCATAAGCGTTTCAATCACCGGGTGGCGGCCCTGACGTATGTCCAGCACCTTGGAGTCGTTCATTTCCGGGCGGCAGTAATGCATTTGGACAGCTTGTTCTGCAAACCCGGCCAGAACATCCAATTTTGCAAGGATGCGGCTGTTTGTCTGGATATCCGGGATGAATGACTGGATCTGGACAATTAAATTAGTGAAAAGCGCCTGCTCTATTGCCAGGATCTTGTCTTCTGCAGTGAGGATTTTTTCCTCGTACTCCTTGAGTTCCTCCGTGATATAGCGCTCTGCGTTTACCAGAGTCTGCTTACGGATCCACTCCGGCGGGACCTGGTCCTTATAAGCGTTACGGACCTCTATATAATAGCCAAAAACGTTGTTGTAGGCTATCTTAAGGCTGCTTATGCCGGTTCTTTCCGCTTCCCTCTGCTGCATCTGGAGAAGGTAATCCTTGCCTCCGGCGCTGAGGCTGCGGAGTTCATCCAGTTCTGCGTCCACACCAGTGCCGATAACCGGTCCCTTACCTATCTGGATTGCCGGTTCCGCGGCCATCACACGCTGGATTTCCTTCACCAGGGAGGCGCAGTTCTTCATTCCCTTGAGAAGCTTTGTGAGGGCCTCCGGGCCATCGGCAAGTCTTTCTCTTATAGGGGCCGATAATGCCAGCGCCCTACCAAGCTGCATCACCTCACGGGGCATAGCCTTGCCGGATGCGATGCGGCCAAGGATGCGCTCTATGTCTCCAAGTTTACCAAGGTCCTCCTGCGTTGCCTCAAGAAGCTCCGGAGCGCCCACAAAATGTTCCACAATGTCATAACGGGCATTGAGCTCCTTCAGGTCCATTATTGGCATGGCCAGCCAGTTCCTGAGCATACGTGCGCCCATGGGCGTGGAACATTTATCAAGAGGTTCCACAAGGGGCACTCCAGCCGCTCCAGAGGCACTCTGGAACACTTCCAGGTTCCTTAGGGTGAACTTATCCATCCACACAAACCGGGCTTCATCAATACGGCCGATTGAGCAGATATTCTTAAGGCCGGTGTGCTGAGTCTGTTCCAGATATACAAGCAGAGCGCCGGCGCTGCAGACGCCAAGGGGATACGGATCTATGGCAAAACCTTTGAGGCTTTCCACCCCAAGTTGCCTCTTGAGGCGTTCCACGGCGGCATCATAAACAAACGCCCACTCGTCTATTGATGTGGTGTAGTAATCTCCAAATCGGTCTTTGAGACCCTTCTCATACCCCCTCTGGACCACAAGTTCACGCGGCTTCATTGAGCCAAGGAGGGTCCCTATGTAATCCAGCGTTCCTTGCGCTACCTGGAACTGACCGGTGGAAACATCCAGGAATGCGGCACCGCACAGGTGCTTTTCAATAGTAAGGCCGCACAGGAAGTTGTTTTCCTTCACATCCAGCATATTCTCTCCAAAGGAGATACCGGGCGTAACAATCTCCGTGATTCCGCGCTTTACAAGTTTTTTGGCAAATTTGGGATCCTCAAGTTGGTCACAGACGGCCACTTTGTAGCCTGCGCGCACCAGTTTTGTGAGGTAGTTTTCAAGGGCGTGGTGAGGGAAACCGGCCATAGCAACCGGACCCTTTTCCCCGTTGGATTTCTTAGTCTGAACAAGCCCCAGGACCTTTACGGCAGTGATTGCGTCGTCTGAATAGCATTCAAAAAAGTCTCCCACCCTGTATAGCAGGATGGCCTCCGGGTGCTGTGATTTCACCTCGAAGTAATGCTTCAGCATTGGGGTATCTTCTGCAATCTTTGTCATAGGAATACAAAATTACAAAAAATTACCGAAACCGTTACGCTACGGGGCAGCCAGTAACCGTAAAACCCTTGTATTTAGGTAATGAACTGCCCAAAGGGCCGCGCGTAACCGGGAAATGGCGTTTTTACGGTAACCAGCGGCCCATTAATAATTTAGCCCAGAAGGATTGTAAGGAAGATTCCAAGGATGCCGATGGGGGCAATGTAGCGGATAAGGAAGTACACCACGTTAAACAGTATGCGGTTACGGGTGCCGCCGTTGGTAAGCTCGTCACGGACATCGGCCTTGGACATCTTCCAGCCCACAAACATTGCAAACAGAAGGCCCCCAAACGGCATCAGCCAGTCTGAGCAGAGGTGATCCAGGAAGTCAAAGACGCCGCCTCTAAGGGAGCACGCAACGCCAATTGCCCAGACAAGTGCTCCAAGGCCGATTGTTGCCTTGGTCCTGCTCACGCCCTTTTCCTCCACAAGATACGCTACGCCCACTTCAAGCAGGGAAATTGAAGAAGTGAGTGCCGCAACAAGAACGGACAGGAAGAAGAGTATGGAAATCACGGCGCCAACCCAGGGAGACATCTGAGAGAAGATGTACGGATGGGTGTCAAAGAGAAGGCCTGGGCCCTGACCGGGCTGGATTCCGGCGACAAACACTGCGGGCATTACGGCAAAACCGGCAAGAACGGCAAACAGAAGGTCAAAAACAGCCGTTCCGCCTGCCGATACCATAAGGTTCTCCTCCTTTGATACGTATGAAGCATATGTGAGAATGGTTCCTACGCCCAGCGACATTGAGAAGAATGCCTGGCCCATTGCCGATGTAATGACGGAAGGGGTGATCTTTGTAAAATCAGGCTTCACAAGGTATTCTACGCCCTTTCCGGCGCCGGGAAGTGTAAGGCCGAACACTACTATTATTATAATAAGGATAAAGAGAAGCGGCATTGTCACCTTTGTGAACCTCTCAATCCCCTTCTTAACGCCAAGCAGAATTACGATGGCCGTGCCCACCATAAACGCCGTATGCATGAAAATGGGCTCCCAGGTAGAAGAAAGCAGCTCTTCAAATACCCCGGCAGAGTCCTGTGTAAAGCGCAGCGTACAGGCTTTGAGGAGATAATCCACGGACCAGCCGCCAACAACGCTGTAGAAACTCAAGAGAAGAACAGGCGTAATAACGGTCACAAGCCCGGCCCAGCGGTAATTGCTCCCGGGGGCAAGTTTACGCATAGCGCCAAAGGTACTGCTACCGCTCCGCCTGCCTATAACGCATTCAGACAGGAAAACTGGAATGGCCAGCAACGCACAAGCCACGATGTATACCAAGATAAAGGCGGCACCTCCGTTCTGACCCACCAGATAGGGAAATCTCCAGATATTACCAAGGCCGATGGCCGATCCCGCCATGGCCAGCACTACCGCTAACCTGCCGGTAAATTGTTCTCTCTTCTTCATAACCGATTGCAAAGATATTGAATTATTTTGTAAATTTGTGAATTATGCAACAGTATCTAGACCTACTCCGCCACATAAGGGAACACGGCGTCATGAAAGAAGACCGCACCGGCACCGGAACGCAGAGCGTGTTCGGGTATCAGATGCGCTTTAACCTGGCCGACGGCTTCCCGCTGTTAACCACCAAGAAGGTTCACCTTAAAAGTATCATCCATGAGCTGCTCTGGTTCATCTCCGGAGACACAAACATAGGCTATTTACGGGAGAACGGCGTTACCATCTGGGATGAATGGGCCGATGAACACGGGAATTTGGGTCCTGTCTATGGCCACCAATGGCGCTCTTGGGCTTGTCCCAACGGTAAGGCAATCGACCAATTATCAGAGGTAATCAACCTGATACAACACAATCCAAACTCCAGAAGAATGCTGGTGACCGCCTGGAATCCCGCAGAAGTGGACCAAATGGCCCTTCCTCCGTGCCACTGCCTGTTCCAGTTCTATGTGGCCGGCGGAAAACTTTCCTGCCAGCTGTACCAGAGAAGTGCAGATGTGTTCCTTGGCGTGCCTTTCAACATTGCTTCATATGCTCTCCTCACTATGATGATTGCCCAGGTATGCGGTCTGGAGCCCGGAGAGTTTATCCATACAACGGGAGACACCCACATTTATAAGAATCACTTTGACCAGGTTGCCCTTCAGCTCTCACGCGAACCGCGTAAGCTCCCCACAATGAAACTTAATCCGGAAGTGAAGTCCATCTTTGACTTCAAATATGAGGATTTCACCCTGGAAGGCTATGACCCCTGGCCCGCAATCAAAGCACCCGTAGCTGTCTAATATGAAAAAATGTCTTATTGTAGCCATAGCGGACAACTATGGCATCGGCGTAAAGAACCAGCTTCCCTGGCATATCTCTGAAGACCTCCAGTACTTCAAGAATACCACTCGCGGATACCCCGTGATCATGGGCCGCAGCACGTACTTCTCTATCGGCCGTCCTCTTCCCGGGCGTAAGAACATTGTTCTGAACCTTGGCGGGGACCCTATCCCGGAGGTGACATGCGTGTATTCCTTTGAAGAGGCATACCGTGAAGCGGAGGCTGCCGGCAAGGACAAGTGCTTTATCATTGGAGGCGCTTCCGTCTACAAGATGGCAATGCCTCAGATGGATCTCCTTTATATTACTCACGTGCACACGGAGGTAAAGGACGCCGACGTCTTTTTCCCCGTCATCAACCCGGACGTCTGGGAGCGTGAAAGCACGTCTGAGACCCATACGGACCCGGAAACGGGCTTCAAGTTTGAATTTGCAGTTTACCACAAGAAAATGAATATCACTAAAGAACTTTGGGGTAAAACCCCGGAGGGTAAGGAAACAGCTGTCAAGCCTTGGCGCAGCCATCACTTCAATCATGGTTCCGGACAAAGCCGGCAAGCTTGGGGAGGTTGTGCTTGGATATGCCAACGCCATGGATTATATGGCCGATGGCCCCTGCGCCGGAAAAATCCCCGGCCGTTATGCAAACCGCATTGCAAAGGGCAAGTTCACTCTTGACGGCGTGGAGTACAATCTTCCTATAAATAATGGCCCCAACCACCTTCATGGCGGCCCCAAGGGCTTCCAGAACCAGGTTTGGGAAAGCCGCGTGGTGGATAACGCCGTAGAGTTCATGTATTTCTCAGAGGACGGAGAGGCCGGTTTCCCCGGTAATCTTAAGGTTGTTGCCCACTACACCTGGGGTGAGGATAATTCCCTTAAGCTTGTCCTTACCGCAGAAACCGATAAACCCACTGTGGTAAATCTCACCAACCATGTCTATTTCAACCTTGACGGAGAGGGCTCTGTTCTGGATCACAAACTTGAGCTGAACGCCTCCCAGTGGCTTCCTACGGATAATACCCTCATCCCGCTTGGAGAGCCCGAGGACGTTGCCGGAACCCCTATGGACTTTGTTGAGGCAAAAAGAATCGGCCAGGATATTAATGCCGATTTCCCTGCACTCAAATACGGCAAGGGCTACGACAACTGCTACCTCATTGACGGCGCAATGCCCGGTCAGTTAACCACTGCCGCAGAGCTCTGGGGCGCAAAGAGCGGCCGCCATCTGGAGGTCCTCACTACCCAGCCCGCAGTCCAGGTTTATACCGGAAACTGGCTCAATGGTTGCCCCAAGGGCCGTCTGGGCCAGGAATATCATGATTACGATGCAGTGGCCATTGAGTGCCAGCACTGCCCGGATTCCCCCAACCAGCCCGCCTTCCCCAGCACCGTTCTCCGTCCCGGCGAGGTTCTGGAAGAAGCAATTATCTGGGCGTTTGACTAGTTAGAAATCGTAACTGAAAATCAGTCCTACGGACCAGCGGTCGCGCTGGCCCACGGCATCGAATGCGCTGCCCCCAAGATAGGATACGGAAACGCCAAGGGAGCCGTCGAAGGGCAGGATGAATTTACCCATTTCTGCGGTTATATCGGCCCCGACGCTCCAAAGGTTGTGGTTCCCGGGCAGGAGCGTGAAATCATAGTTAGGGACTATCAGGAAATTACGGATGTAGAGCACCGGCGGAAGCGAAATGTCTCCAACATACACAGGAATGGCGTAGGAGGCCGATGCATTCAGCTGCCAGGGATAGCGGCGTCCCGCCTGCAGCCTGGCGGCGGACGAAAAGCCTTTGGGAAGGGTATTGGCCGCCAGCTCTCCAAGCTGGAAAACATCGTCGCTGAAACTGATCCTGTGCTGGAAGGTACCCGTGAGCCTTAGCCCTTGAGTGCGCCAGATGCCCGGGAGATACCCATAGGCATACACGTATGCATTGGGATTAAATGTTCCTGTCATGGACGGACGCAGACTGAAGCCGGCTTCCAGGCCAACACCCCAGCGCGGATACACCTGTGAACGGGCCCTGGACCTCATCACATACCCTCTGGCCGATATTCCCAGCCTCTGCATGGGAACATACGCCGGAACATGGCCCTCATCCCATTTGTAATCCTTGATCTCACCAGTTTCCGGATCTTTTTCCGTTATTGTAAGGCCGCGTGTGGCATTGTCAAAAAGGCTGTTGGAGATGCCATAACTCACCTGAGGAATAAAACCCCATGATATGCCGCCCTTGGCAAAGCCCCATGGGATATAGGCCTTCAATGTGCCGCTTACCTGCAAATTATCACGGGTGCCGTCGGCAAGGGCATAGGAGATCTCCTGCTCATCTTTAATCTTTGCCTTTACCACAATATCGGCCATTGTATCACCAAAGTCAAAAGAGCCTTCAATCACCGGGTAAAGACCTGAGTATTTGAACTTTGCATGCAGTGAAGGACGCCAGGTCTCTGTCTTGTAAGGGTCCGGGCGCACTGCCATACCAACCATTCCTGACATGGTTCCAAGGGTGTTCTGGAAATAACCGGTAAGGCCCGGGGCGGCCGGATTCCAGATATAATCCATGGAGAAGGAGTCTATGCTGTCATAGTCGAAGAAAATGGGCGCCCAGGAGTGGAAACGCATAAGATGGGGAAGCTTCCTGTACCGTTTTGGGGCCGATATTTCCACATCCTCAACCACAGGCTTCCTGAAAGACTTTTCCTGGCGGGTGATGCGATCCTCTATGGGGTAGACATGCACCTTGGAGAAAACCGCCTTCCTGGAAAGAAGAGAATCCGCGGGCGTAGAGAAAAGCATCTGACCATCAAGCGTTTGCGAGATACTGTAGAGCGTATCCCCGGCAAAGCAGAAGTCCGTGGAGCCAAAGCGCGTGGATGTTAGCTGGGTAAGCTCCTTTGTGGCTGGATCATAGCTGTAAAGGGCGTTTACCCCGTCAAGGTCCGACACCCATTGCAGGCGCCCGTCACCCCCGTCAAGGTTCACAAGTTTCTGGATGGAAGGCTCAAGTTCCGTGCGCCAGCTTCCATCCCGGCCTATACTGTAAATGCCGTATCCTCCTTCGGAAACGCCTGACACATAGATGGTTTCACCTATCCAGGCAAGCTCCGACGCCTGGATTCCGTCCGGGGCAATGAACCGGCTTATAATGTGTCCGTCTGTAGCATCCAGGACCTCAACTGACGAGCCTCCGTTAAGCGGATACTCCACCACGGCAACCCTGGTCCCGTCCGGAGAAGGCTGAGGATTAAACCTGCGGCCGCCGGATGTAAGGTCTGTCACCTTACCCGTAGAGGGCGTATAATAACGTATGATTGAATATCCATCCAGGCTCCAGCGGGGGTGGTAAACGGTCTCTGACCAGTAAATGCGCCCGTTGACCACGTCTGTAAACAAAGATGATGTATTTGATGCAAAAGGCCTGATTGTCTGGAATTTACCATCGGCCCATTCTCCTAGTTCCGTAGGCCTGAGATAGCCGGAACGCTTGAGATAGATGTGGCCGTCTAGTTCTGCGGGAGAGCTGTAGTCCACCGGGAAATCTTCTGGGGCCGATATCTGACTGGATGGAGTGAACGGAGCGCGCGCTGCCGCACTGGCCACCCATGTAGAATTGAAATAATCCAGAATCTTAGGGAACGCCTCCTTGAACTTGAGCCCGCTGCGGTCCCGGATCACCCTCTGGAGGTTAAGCGTTCCAAGCACAAAACGGTTCTTTCGGCTGTTATCCAGGGCGTTTGACATGATGAGGGGGTCCTGGTAAAGTGCACGTGAGCCTGCAACCGTAATATATCCAAGCTTATAAAGGTCCGGAGTAAAACGCTTGTACGACCCGTAGCGCCAGCGGTACCAGTTCCTGTACTCTCCGGCATCCAGCGCCACCTGGTAATAGTTGAGGAAATCGGCCGTACGTGCCCTGGAACCTGCTGTAAGGCCGGTTTCCACGGTTACGGCATCTCCTTCCGCCAGGCTGCGGGAAAGATATAACTGGAAAAGTGCCGGGGTCCAAACCTGACCCACGATATAGGAAAAGAAGCGTACAAAACCATGACGGTCAAGCTCCAGCTGCGCCTGGTGGCGGGGCTCGTGAGAGACAAGCTGAAGATCCCAGGGAGTGGGATCAGAGCCATAAGCCTCCGGGAGCGTGAAAAGGTCCATCCTCTTTGGAGCCCACGCAACGGAGCCGTTTGAAACGGGGTTGTGCGTATGGAGCACCACCGGCATCCTGAGCTGCCCCTCTCCTGGCACAAATCCAAGGCTGAGGCCTATCTGGGGACGGAATTTCTCCAAAAGGGTGCCGTAATTCACGGCAAGGGAATCAGCCCCTTCCGGGTATATTATCTTATAATATGGTGTGTCTATTGAATACCAGCGAAGGTGGCCGGGATCGTCTCCAGTAAGGACAAACTGTGCGCGGGCCGGAAAAACGGCCCAGAAAAGCAGCAACAGTATGATGAG
>OMQK01000002.1 GCA_900313205.1 uncultured Bacteroidales bacterium
TGTTTTCTGCATAACCGGCCTCCGGAATCTTTCTGGATAACCGTCCCGTGTGCGAAATTGGAATTTGTCTGTTTCGCAGGGAAATAGTTCGACCAACTCCGTTTAGTAATGTGTAAAAAATATGTTGCATCAGTTGGCCGGTTTGACGAGGTAATTCCACTTTCCGAGTTCCGGTGCGAAGCTTTTCCGCCTGAACAAGGCCAAATACGTAGAAATGAAAGAAGAAGGAAATAAACTGGAATTCTGACTATGAAACGCGATTACTTTGAAGGGGCCGATATCTACTTCTGGTACGGAACAAAAGAGGCCTTTGTGGCAAAACCGCAGGCCAGGCATCTGTGTGCCCTCCACCCCGACACTCACGTTGAGGTGTTCCCCGGGATGAACCACGGACAGTTCCTCATTGACCACCCGGAAGAGGTGGCCGGGAGAATCAAGTCAATGACCCTATGATAAAGAATAATCTATTCGTTCAGGCTATCAGCAAGTTTCTGATGGGCGTCATTATTATCGGCCTGCTGCTTTACATCCCGCTTATTGCCAGGCGGATAAAGAATGAGGAGAAGGTTCCGGAGGCCGGTTATGCAGAAAACACAAGATCGGGCCCCTGCTGTTTTACTACCATCCGTGTTTTCGGACATACTCCAGAGCTTGGCCGAATGCGCGTACGTCAAAAGAGGTATTTGTTCCTCCTGAAGAAGACGTACCAATGGTCTTGGTTTCCTTATCAAGACCGAGTGCACTGCCAATCTTGGCAAAGGCAACGATAACAGCAACCAGAACTATTCCATAAATAATGTAGGCAAATATCGCCGACACGGCGGTGGATTGTCTCATTACCCCAACAAGGGTCAGCGAAGCAACGATGCTTGCTGGGATGCACGTAAATAAAGAAGAGAAGTTTACATGTGCCTTTCCTAGGAGGACAAGCATATAGAGAACGGGGAGAGCGGCAAATGCCACAACACTCCATACGTTGCGTTCCCAGAAATGCATCATCAGAACACTGGCGAGGTACGACAGGCAAATAACGATGACCAGCATGTTAAACTGGCCCCAGCGCATCTTTGTGCTGTCCGGATGTACATTCTTTCCGTGTGGGCCTGGACGGAAGATGAGTGATATGGCCGGATACAGTATCATGAGGGCTATTCTAAGAATCCAATTCCATAGGGGTTGCTCCGGAGATCGGGCAAGGAACCAGCTACCCTCCCAGTAGCCCATCGCACAAACATACCATCCCAAAGCTGCAATCAATGCAATATTCAATACTATTCCTATTGCATTGACCCAGTAATTACGATACCACATGAGGATTGCCGCTACAATTCCTACGATGAGAAGAACCATCCAGAAACGGGGATCTGTCATCCACGGCTGCATATAATCTGGAAGCAAAACAGGAACATTCATATTCTCTAAGTTACATTGTCTTTACAAAAGTACGTATTCTGGAAATCAAATCCAATAACTCCTCCAAAAGCTTCTTTTGGATAGTGCATGTGGCTAAATTTGGCGAACGGCCGCTTTTCGGAGCGAAGCGACCCAGGGGGTCTGGGGGATTAGGCCCCCAGTAAATCAAATAGTTAGGCATGAAAAAAGACCGGACTACCGGTCTTTTTTCGTGCCTCGGGCGGGAGCTAAGATGTTGGTGACAGGTGGGGATTGTTGTGTGTCTATTGGGAGGCTATTAAGGGTTTGAACCCCAATTGGTTACCACTCTTATTGAAGCTATCAAAACAATCCCCGGAAAATGTGGTCAAAACGTGGTCAAGGATCAAGGGCATCGACGAAGGCTCGTTCAGTGAAGATTCAGGAAAAAGCATTAACTTTGATAGTCATTCAATCTAGTTAAGATGAAACAGGTTCTGGGATACTTTCTTGGCTTTGCCATTTTTATCGTGGGGATTCCGGCATTGATGCGGCTGGTTTCCGGGATGCCCTCCGGCTCCCACGTCAAAGTGTATAACGTCCCCAACTACGGCAACGTATACAGCAGCTCCATGGCGGAGTACTTATACCGAAAGTGATCGAGAAAAAAGAGTATCTTTGTATTCGTTATGGAAAAGAAAACCAAAAGAAGATTTGACTGGGGCAGTTTTTTTGTGACCGTCCTGGGTACTGCCATCGGTGTGGCGCTCACCTTCATCGTGAGTGGAATACTGGAGCGCAGGAACAAGGCGCAAGCCCAGCGGCTCACGGCCATCATGGTGATTCATGATATAGACAATTCCATTGATATCGTCAAAAAAATGAAGGAGGAAGAAGAGCGGAATGGCGAATTGCTGCGTTTCGCCCTGAAACAAAGAGATCATCTGGAAGGGATGCCGTTCGACACGCTCGCCAGCGTCATTGACGTTCTGATAGATTCCCGTTCGGTTTTCAGCTTCGACACATCCAAGGAGAAGATTTTCAACAGCGACCTGGACGCCTGGGTAATCCGATATCGGGAGCAGTCAATAAACAACTTCAAGGAAATGGCGGACAAAGGGGGAAAACGCACTGTCAAAGCCAGCATGGACTCTTCCAACGACAAAATGGAATGGACCGAGTCCGATGGCGTTGTGCGTTACCTGAAGCGAAAGGAAGAATAATGGCCGTTGTTTTATCTTTGTTTTGATATGATAAAGATTACTAGCCACGCAGCCCTATGCTGCATAATGCTGGTGGCGGGCCTGGCCGCATGCACCAGCCGGCAACCATCCGCCCTGAAGTATCGCTTTGCCTCGCAGGAAGAAGGACAGCAGTTGAAATTGGTTAACACCTCCTATTTCGAGGCTTTGACGCAGAACGATATTGATTGGAAGTTGCAGTCTTCCGGCCAGTCGTTGGAAGAATTCAAGGCCGTTGCCGCAGAGCAGATAAGGGAGTTTTCCGAAGAGGAAAAGAAAGCCATCAGCAAGGTCATGGACTTCATTGAAGGCCGCGCGTCCGAGTTGGGCTTCCGCCTGCCTGTGTCCGGAGAAATAATCTTTATCAAAACCGACATGGGGGATGAGGGGCACATGGGCGGCTATACGCAAAAGAACGAGATTTACCTCAGTGCCGATGAAGCCGAGTATCTGGCCCGCGCATTTCAGGCAGATCCGGAATTCGACGCCGACTACCTGGAATACCTCATCCATTTCGGCCGCGGGCTCATATCCCACGAAGTCTTCCACTGCCTGACCAGAAATAATGCTGAGTTCAGGGAGGCGATGTATGGCTTGATTGGCTTCAAGGTGATGGACCATGATGTGGCGTTTGGGCCCACCGTCCGCAACCTGCTGCTGCAGAACCCGGACGTAGAGCATAATGACTGCTGGGGAGAGTTTACTATCGATGGGCAGAAACGCCGCTGCGCCCTGGTTGCCGTTTATCCCGGCACCTACGCGGAGGTTGCCGCAGACGACCCCGACGCAAACTTCTATGCCTGTATGCAAAGCGTTCTGGTGCCGCTTGACGCTCCTGATACCATGATCCCGATTGAGGATGTGCCCGGTTTCTATGATGTGATGGGCCGTAACACCGACTACATCTGCGTGCCGGAAGAATGCCTGGCCGAGAACTTTTCCTTCCTGATTTCCTACGGCTTCTTCGGCCGCTACGACCTCACCCTCGACACCCGCAAAGTCCTATTCGTCCCCTACACCACCCCGGCTCTCATCCGTAACATTCATGCTACGCTTCTGGAACACTTCCCCGGGCGTTAGATGTTTTAGTATTCTTAGAAGAAAAAATGCCGCCCAGTCTCCAAAGTGACCAAAAGCGACCAAATTTTGGGGATACAAAAAACAAGGCTTTGTAAAGTAACTTACAAAGCCTTGTTGTGCCTCGGGCGGAACGCACGGAAGTGCTGGAGAATCAAACTGAATACTATGGTTTACGGTGCGGCCGTATCTGTGTTAAATAATTGTATATTAAGTTATTATTGTATTTAAACAAGCTAGCCGAAAAGCGTATTCCATAACACTTTATTTGATTCTTTTTGCTTAGATGTTGTCCAAATGTTGTCCAAGAATTGAAAAGATTTGCTATCTTTGCCCCTGTAACGCTAAATACAAGGACTTATGACCATAAGATATGAACTCAGGACAACGAAGAAGGCGGCGGACGGCGAGCGGGTGCCGCTGCATGTGAGCGTCTCCGACGGTCGGGATTTCCGCAAGCGGCAGGTGACAAAGATTCTCATCGAACCGTCGTGGTGGGACGCCAAGGCTGCGGAGCTGAAAAAGCGGGTGCTCATCCCAGAGGCGGAGCGCAGTGTCATCGCCAAGGAAATGTTGGCCCTCAGGTCCTATATTTCCGAAGCCTACGGCATCGACAAGGAAAAGGATAAAATCGGCCCCGCCTGGCTAGAGAAGATGGTGGATAATTACTACAAGGGGAAGAGCCAGACACCGAAGAAGCGCAGGAGCCGTAAGAAGTCTTTCGACGAGCTGTTTACGATGTTTGCCGACGGCCGGGAGATTTCTCCGTCGCGCACGCGGCATTATCACGTCCTGCAGCGCATGATCCACCGGTATGAGGCATATGTCCGCGCTTCCCTCCCGGGCAAGTCCCGCTATGTCTTCGACATCGACGATGTGGACCTGGACACCCTGAACGACCTGAGGGATTACATCCGGAACGAGCATCTCTATGTGGCGCAGTATCCGCAAATCATGGAAGCCCGTCCGGAGCGGCGGAAGTTCACCGAGCGCAGTGAGAACTATCTCCACGGCCTGTTCAAGCTCATCAAGGCCTTCTACGCCTGGTGCATCAAGGGCGGCTATACCAAGAACTGGCCGTTCACCGACTTCGAAATGCCGAAGGAGGAATACGGCACGCCCGTAATCATGACGCTGGACGAGGTGGAGCATCTCTACCTGGCTAAGATGCCTACGAAAATGCTGGAGGAGCAGCGTGACATCTTCGTATTCCAGTGCAACGTGGGCTGCCGTGTAGGAGACCTGATGTCCTACACAAAAGACTCTGTCCAGAACGGAGCCCTGGAGTACATTGCCGCCAAGACACTGCATTTCAGCGGCCGCACCGTGGTGGTCCCGCTCAACTCCATCGCCCTGGAGATCGTAGATAAGTATAAGGACCGTCCCGGTAACCGGTTACTTCCGTTCATCAGCGAGCAGAACTACAATGACAACATCAAGGCTGCTTTCACCGCTGCGGGCATCACCCGCCTGGTAACGGAATTGGACCCCGTCACACGCAAGGAGGTCAAGCATCCACTCAACGAGATTGCCTCCAGCCACCTGGCCCGCCGAACTTTTGCCGGAAATATTTATCGGCAGGTCAAGGACCCCAACCTCGTTGCCTCTCTCACCGGCCACGCCGAAGGCTCCCGCGCCTTCAACCGCTACCGGGAAATCGACCTCGGGATGAAGCAGGATTTGGTGAGGATTCTGGAGAATAAGAGGGGCTGAACAGGAAATAATCGTTATCTTCGCAGAAATGTTGTTTGTATGAGAACACTTGAAGAACAATATGAACTCTTAGAAAGCCTGCTGGATATAGCCCGAAAAGGTGGAGAGAACGGAGAACTTGATTGGCTTGAGTTTAAAACCAATATCGCTGAACAGAAAGCCAGTATTACCTATGAAGGTGTCGGCGAGTACATTTCGGGCATGGCAAACTCTGCATGCATCAGGTACAAGGACTATGCATACCTTGTGCTTGGTGTTGAAGATGCCACATGGAAACCGGTAGGTACAAATCTTTATATGCAGAGTGCAAAGCGTGGCAACCAGGATTATCAGCTTTGGCTTAGGACGTCTATATCGCCACGTATCCGTTTTGAGTTTGAGGAGTTTGAATATAAAGGGGCACACATCGTCATTTTCGAGATTCCTGCCGCTGCGGGCGAGCCGGTTACTTTCAATGGTGTAGCATACATCCGAATCAACAGCAACCTTACCAAATTAAAGGGTTATACTGAATACATCCGTCAGATTTATTCGTCCCAGCAGGACTGGAGCGCCCAAATCGTCAAAGACGCAACATTGGACGACTTGGATCCGGCTGCAATCAAACGGGCAAGGGAATTGTACAAAGACAAGCATCCGGATTTGGCTGACGATGTTGATTCATGGAATGACAGAACTTTTCTAAATAAAGCAAAAGTTACACGCGGGGGAAGAATAACCAATACGGCTATCATTCTGTTGGGCAAGGAGGAGAGCGAAGTTTTTATATCTCCTGCCGTATCGAAAATCCGCTGGATACTGAAAGGTACCGATGGTGTTGAGAGGGATTATCGAATCTTGCCATGTCCAATGGTACTTGCCGTAGATGAGACATTCAACTTGATTCGCAAACTAAAGTACAGATACATCAATCCAAATCTGCGTACTTTGTTCCCGGATGAAATTGATATGTATGAACCGTATATCATTAGGGAGAGCCTGAATAACGCCGTCGCCCATCAGGATTACTCAAAAAGCGGGATGGTGAATGTGGTTGAATTTGATGACCACCTTCTTTTTACGAATTTAGGCAGCTTTATTCCAGGGTCCATTCAGGCTGTTTTACAGGCAGACTCTCCATGGGAGAAAAACCGAAACAGGTTTCTGGCACAGGCAATGGTTGAACTGAAAATGGTAGACACCATTGGAAGTGGCATAAAGAAGATGTTCCGTTTACAGAAGAAGCGTCTTTTCCCCTTGCCAGACTATGATTTCAAGGGTGGTCGTGTCACGGTGACCGTGTATGGCCGAATCATCGACATGAACTACACAACTCTTCTGATGCAAAATGCCGACATTACTTTGGGCGAGGCGGAAATGTTGAATCGAGTGCAGCTAGGAAAGCCCCTGTCGGACTACGAGGTTGCGTATTTACGCAAAAAGAACCTGGTTGAGGGGAGGAAGAATGCGCTGGTATTGGCAAAACCTCTTGCTCAAGCTGCAGGGCAAAAAGCGGAGTATTCCCGCCACAAAGGATTAAGCGATAAAGCGTGTGAATCTCTGATTTTGGACGCGCTCGATGACCATAAGGAGTTGTCAAGGAAAGAGATAAATGAATTACTGTCAAAATCTTTATCAGATATATTGACAGAAAAGCAACGGTATGATAAGATTTCAAATCTGTTGAGGAAAATGAGATTGAGAGGAGATATTGTAAATAGAGGTGCGGGTAATGTATCATATTGGAGCAAGCCCAGCCATTCGTAATTACAAACAAATTACAAATGGAATACGAATGGTTTTACGAAAGGAATTTGTGTTAGTGTTCTGATTTATAATCATTTATTCGTTTGTAGGAAGGGGCTTATTTGAGAGAAATACGAAAGGAAGCCCTTCCGGGATGCTTACAAGTTGATGGCTTATTACCGTACACGGGTGTCGGCAGTGGTTTTATCCGGGTGCAGGAACTGGATGACAAGATTGAAGTACTCAACGATGAAAAGCGAAAGGAGGTCATAGTTACTTTCTGGCGCGAAAGTAACCAAGGAAGTGTCAGAGTAACGGAGCATAGTAACGGAGTAACGGAGCTTAGTAACGGAGCTCAACCAGCAAAGACAAAGTTACCAGGCAAGGTTCAAGATATTGTCAACTATTGTACGGTTCCAAGGACTGCCGCCGAGATTTTGTCTAGCCCACATTGCAGGCCGTAGGGTGTTAACCGCCTGATTTTGAGGGAGGGTATTTTTCGGGAGGCTGTTCCCGGAGCCACACAGATTTTATTGGGCAGACCGGATGCGGTGTTATTCCGAGGGCATCCTGGATTTCGGCAAGCTTGGTTTCGGGTGTGGTGCTGCGGCGCACTTTGAGGAGATGGCCGTTGTCCTGCTCGGCAACCATCGTGACCCTCTGCTGGGTGCTCATGATGCGAAGAAGTTCCTCCCAACGGATGTTGATGCCCTTTTTCTTCAGTATGTATTTGGTCGTAGAGACGACCCAGTATGCCAGTACGGCCAGGTTGAGGTGCGCCTTCGAAGCCTCTTCCGTCTTGTGATATACCGGACGGATGTCCAGGTCTGATTTCAGGGTCTTGAAGGTCTCTTCCACGGTCCTGATGACGTTGTAGTAGGTCCAGATGTTCTCCTCGTCCTTTTCGTCCAGCGTGGTCTGGAGCAGGTACTTGCCGTGCATCATGCGCACGGCCTCGTCCGTCTCGGTGTTCCTGGACCAGGTCATCCCTGTCGCAACGTCTTTGTCGTCGTAGGTGAAGGTAATGTCGTACAGGCGGCGCATCCCGGCGAACTTGGCATCCAGCCGGCCCAGGCGGTTCTGGACCTTGTCGCGCTTCTTCGTGCCACGGCCCTCGATGCCGGCTTTTATCTTGTTGAGACCCAGTTCGTACCTGCCCACGTACAGGTTGTACATGCTGCGCTCCTTGGCTATGCGGGCGTCGCTATCAACAAGCAGAACGGTATCCGTGACGCCTTCCACCTTGGCCAGCTGGAGGCGGATCTCCTGCTTCTTGTTGTCGGTTATCGTGCGTACGGGACCTTCCACAGTGTATTTCGTTCCGGATGACCGCATGACTGTGATGTAATCGTATCCGTGGTCCTTGAGCCACTGGAGGTTGGCGGCGCTGCAGAACCCTGCATCCATCACCACCAAGTGCTTGCAGGGGGTGAGGTTCTCTTCGAGGCTGCCGATGACTTCCTCCAGCGTCGTGACATCCTGACGGTTCCCCTCGAAGATTTCCGTCCGCACGAGCAGTCCGTCGGTATTGACCACGGCGGCAAGGACGACGATCTTGCAGTCGTCACGCTTCTCCTTGCTGTGGCCGCGCTTGCAGATCCTGGAGTCCTCCATCTTCCCCTCGAAGTAGGTGTTCGTCAGGTCGAACAGGAGAATGCGGTCCTCGATGTCGAACATCGTACACACCCGCTTGTGAAGGTAGTTCTCCATCTCGCGGTGGACCTTGTACAGGTCGTGGGACCCTTTGTAAAGGGTGTCCTTGGTTATCTTGTCCGGATTCAGGCCGAACATCTCGCACACGGCAGAGTTCTCGCGGATGTATTTGGCCGTCTTGAACTCGGAGTACGGATAGACGGCGCGGGCGATGATTTGCATCAGGGCTACATCTATCTTCTCCTTGCTCCATCCCCGGTTTTCCAGAAAGGATTGTATGCCAAGCCGTTGCAGCGTGGTATGGCAGACGTGCTCGGCGCCGACGGCACGCGCCATTTCGGGATGCAGGCTCTTCAGTTTGATGCTCACCTTGATTTCCCTGGCCTCCTCCGCCTTGCGGCGGGCCTCTTTGGCCAGCTTGTCGGCACGTTCCTGGGCCTCCTTCTTCTCTTCCAGCCACTTGCCGTAGAACCCAAGCGCCGCTTCATACAGGCGCGGCTTGTCGCACAACTTGCCGGTACCTTCGTTAATCAGGGATGTCAGCAGGTCGGCCAGTTCCTTGCGGTCCGCCTCGGTCGGGAAGTCCAGCAGTTCTCCAAGGCCGAGCACCGTGCGCTGCTTGACCTTGCCGTCAGCCTCGCGATACGACTCGCACAGGCGGTAGTAGGTGTAGGGAACCATGATTGTCTGGTCTCCTTCCGGGTTCCTCCACTTCTTTGACGGCTTGATGAACATACCCTGCAAAGGTCGTCATTTTCAAGCACTTGCGCAAATCAAAATGAGAGCCACACAAAAGGGCTTTTTGGCTCAAAAACGAGGCGTTTGGGTGGGACTACCTGCCCCTGAGGGCCTTCTATGGCCGGTTCGGGGTGACGAAAAATTTTTCAGCAGGGGTCCTGGCTGCAATGTGGGCTAAAAGTGAACGGGAGGGGCCCGCCGCGCAGCGGTGGGAGGGATAGCACCGAAGGTGCGTACCGGTCCGAAGTCCCCTGCCCGCAGGCGGAACTCGGCTTATGTATTACAATAGTCAGAAAAAATCAAAAAGCCACAAATCGCCCCTACAGCGGTCTGTGGCCTGTTATTATCGGCAAATCAGTAAATCCGTGGAAAGCCAGTTCATGAAAGACCGAAAAGGGATCACAGACACCCTACGCAGGGGCGAGTCAAGGCTTTATGCCGATTCCCACAAAGCCTGCGCCACCATCTACGACGAAGACTACGACTACACAGTCGAAGATTCCCTGGAAGTAAAGGTTTTGTAACGGTTCCGGGGATTAAGTCATCTTTTCCACAAGGCCTTCCGGAGTAATGATCAGGGGGCCTTCTCCATTCTTCCTTGCAAGGAGATGCCTGTCTGATGTAACGAACACGTCCAGGTCTTCAAAATTTGCCTGGAACCACTGCGTGTCGTCTTCAAAATCGCCCGAAGGATTTTTCAGGGCTTTTTCCACGGAAAAGGCGTGTATGTAGATTATGTTCACGAATGACATAATGTTCAGCATCAGCAGGGGGAACTCCATGTATCTGCTGCCGGGACTTCTCCTGCAGATGAACTCTGCATCAATTATGCTCTGTGTAGTTATGAACGCCTCAAACAAGCCTTTCCTGGCTGCATGAAAAAGTTCTAGCGAAGCCTTGAAAGAGGGACGCGAATTGCCTACTAAAACATCTACAAGGATGTTGGTGTCGAAGAAAACTCGTTTTTTAATCTCTACCATATTTTTCCCAGAGATAAGATAGTTTTGGATCAGCATCCAGAAGTTCCTTTGTTGGCTCAGCTATGACGCCTCCCAGCGCCAGTATTTCGTCGGAAACCTTGAAATCCGGCGGGAACTTGGGGAATTCCGGGCCTATGGCCTTTTCCAGGGTGTGTTCGATGAAACTGTTCACGGAGCGGTTTTCCCTGCGTGCTGCCCGCTTTACCCGCCCCATCAGTTCCGGACTCAGTCGGAGAATTGTCTGCACTCTTTCCATGATATCATTTTTTTGCAATTATAGCAAAAAGATATCAGAAAAGCAAATGTGATAACACGAGGAATCGTCAAAGCATTTCGCCAAAGGAGGCGAGGTCCTTCACCACCAGGTCGCCAGGCAGGCAGGCCTCGCGGGCAAGCTCAGGGGTGGTTTCGCCGCTCAGCACCAGCACCGGAAGGGCGCCAGCGCGGCGGCCCATCTCAATGTCGGTGTACACTCGATCCCCTATCATGGCAACCTCATCTTTCTGTAGCCCCAGGCGCTCTTCAAGCTCGAAAAGCATCGTGGGATCGGGCTTTCCGAGCACCACGTCGGCCTTGCGTCCCGTGGCGTGCTCTATACACTTTTGGATGCTTCCGCAGTCCACCAGGACGGTTTCTTCTTCCGTGGGACATACCCTGTCGGGGTTTGTGGCGATGTATGGCACGCCCTTCGAAGCCCACCAGGCCGCCTTGCATAGGCGGGGGTACACGAGGGTAGTGTCGAAGGAGACCACCAAAACGTCGGGCGCTGCGGCATCTTTCTCATCCACAAGGGAATACCCCTTTGAGACGAAGAGTTCCTGCAGGCTCCTGGTACCTAGGACGTAGATGCGCTGTGCGGAAGGGAAATGCCGTCCTATGTACTCCACAACCGTGCGCGACGTGGTCAGCATCTGCTCCTCCGTGCAGGGGATTCCCATGGCCGTCAGTTTGGCAATATAGTCCTTGGGGGATTTCGTGGGATTGTTGGTAAGGAACGAGTAGCCTATTCCCTTTCGGCGGAGAAGTTCCAGGAAATCAAGGGTATAGGGAAAAATGTGGGAGCCCAGGTAGATGGTCCCGTCCATATCCATTACTACGTGGCGGATTCTGCGGGATAAGGCTGAGTGCCTATTCGTGCACATATCCGTCGTCCTTTATATTCCAGAGCGTTGCAATCAGAAGGCCGCCTCCTACGGCGATGCAGGCCATGATGAGGAAGAGGTTACCCCAGAATGCGTCGCCGAACTTGTCGGAAAGGAATCCCACTCCCACGCCGGTGAAGATGGTACTCAGATAGCTGAAGAGGCCTAGGAATCCTGCCGCAGCCGATGCCGCCTTCTTGGTGGCGTTATTGCCTGTTATCACGGCGAAGAGGGCCTGTGGGCCGTAAAGGAAGAAGCCTGCGAGCGCCAGCAGCACCAGCATCACAACCGGGGACGTGCCGTCTGGCAGGAAGTGTATTGCAAGAAGACAAACACCGGTAAGTATCATTTCAATCACGCACATCCTCTGGCCCTTGCTCTTGAAGATATGATCGGTAATCCATCCGGCCGAGAGCATGCCGAGGCAGCCCGCGATCTCAAAGATGCCGATAGTCCAGCCCGCAAGCTGGGGCGAGAGCTGCTGCTCTCCCTGCTGGAGGAACTTGGGACCCCAGTCCAGCACGGCAAAGCGCACTATGTAGAGCATCAGGGCCGTTGTGGACACTATCCACACCACCGGGTTCTTGAACACCTTCTGAAGGACGAACTTTCGGTAGCCTTCGGGGGTGTCGTTGCCGTCGAGTTCCGTCCTGGTATCCGGAAGTTCCGGCAGGCCAACCGAAGATGGAGTATCCCTCAATGTAAGGATAATGAACACCACTCCAGCCGCACCAATCGCCGCAGGAATCCAGAAACACCATTTCCAGCCCATTCCCGCCACGATGGCACCGCACACCACGGAAACAATGGCTGCACCGATGGAGTGCGACATATTCCAGATGCTGAACTTGGTTGCGAGCTCCTTCGGTGGCACCCAGTGTACCATAAGACGGTTGCAGGGACCGAATCCTGCCCCTTGAAAAACATTGTTCAGAATAAGCAGGACCGCCATTATGGTAACCATTCCGTTCACGAAGTCGGGCCCTTCGGCATGCCCGGTGATGAGGTGACTCAGGTCCGCACTCCAGCCGAAGATAAAATTAAGGATGACGCACACGCCTAGACCTATTGCCAGATGCCAGCGGGCGTTGGTGCGGTCGGCCAGGATGCCGTTCAGGAACTTGGACACGCCGTACACCAGTCCCGCAAGGGTGAGGATAATGCCGAAACTTGTATCCTTGATACCGTATTCCACCCCGAGCGCAGGCATCGCGAAGGCGAAGTTCTTGCGCACGAAATAGAATACCGAGTAGCCAATCATCGAGCAGATGATGACTCTCCACTGCCAGTATTTGAAGCTGTGTTTTGTAGTTTTCATAGGGCAAACGGGCCGTCAGGGGCGAATAGTGGTTCGACAATGGTATCGTAGAAGCCGCCGCGCTTTGCAAGGTCCAGGACGTTGTAGCGGTAGCGCATGAGCTGAACTTTCTCGAACATATCGTGGAGCTGCTGGCGGGTAAGGCCAATCTGTTCAGGTTCGCAGGGAGCGCCGGAAGCCTTCAGAAGGGCGTGCATCTTCTCGTAGGAATACACCTGTCCCCGGAGCTTCTCTTTGAACGAGGGCCATTCTACCTTGAGCTTTGTGAGCTGGCGGCGGACTTCATCTCTGTCCTGCCATTTCTTAGTGATTTCTTCGTAGCCGAGGCGGGGTGCCGGGAAGCCTTCGAAGATCTTCAGGGCGCGTTCCTGCTCCTCTTCAAGCGAAGGCCATGCAGCGACACAGGCATCTACATCGAGTCCGGAGAGGTCCAGCTTGAAGAGTTCGTCGAACACCGCGCACATTGTGAGCGTGCCTATTGCCACCTGGAAACCATGGCTTTGAAGTTTGCCTTTGTAGCGATGGGCGGTCATGTCGAGGATGTGACTGAAAAGGTGGTCGCAGCAGGAGGCAGGACGACTCGAGCGTGCCGCCTGCATGGCAAAGCCGCTGAGAGTCAGACCTTCAAACACGTCAGCGATGGAATCGGGGTCGCCTGCCGCAACGGCCTCTGGATCTGCGAGGAAGTCGTCCAGATAGTCCTGCAGCACATGCCAGGCCTCAGGGTGAATGGGCTCCGTGCCCACGAAGTCCGAAATCATCCACTCCGCACCTGCGGGCACCTTGGCTGCGAGGTCGGCGTAGCCGGCAGCTGTCATTTCGGCTGGGGCTGCGGCGATTACGTCGATGTCGGCCACAATCGCCACAGGGGCCGGGCAGGAGAAGGTCTGCTTGGCGCCCTTATATGTGATGGACGCGCCGAACGAAGAGTAACCGTCAACGGAGGCCGCGGTGGGAAGGGTGAGGTACGACTGGCCGTGGTGGTGCGAGGAGAACTTGCAGAGGTCGTTGATGACCCCGGAGCCCACGCTCACCAGCACCGCCTCCGGATTAGCGTCCAATAGGCCGTCCACCAGTTCCACGTACTTCCACTCTGCATGGAATTCTTCCTCCATTATTATGTGCTCCAGCAACGGAATGCCGGCGGCATCGAAAAGACCGTTTACTCTGGCTCCCAGCGCGGGATGGGTATGCACGTCGGAGAGAATCAGCGCGGTGCGCCCCGGAAAATACTTCCGGAACACCTCGGGAGCCTTAGTCGAGACTCCCCTTCCCATAATAAACTCTTTGGTGTCCGTAGAGATGGACAGAGCAAAGCGGATTCTTTCTTCTCTTGTCTTATTCATTGATTATGGTTTTGAGCGAAAAGGCCCAAACTCTGATTTAATGTTGTATTGATAATCGTTGTCGTCAAGCACGTACACCATGTATTCCGTTCCACCGGGAAGGACACGGATTACTATGTGTCCGTTCATGCCGTATGCTTTGGAAAAAACATCCTGAGCTGCCTTCTGCATTTCTTCCGCAATATTTGTAAAGAAGAATTTCATATCCGGATAATCGGACAGAAGCCTCCTCATGGTGGGAAGGTCCGGCTGAATATCACGCACGAAAAAACTCTGGGTCACTACAATAGATGGCTGAAGGATATCCATCTGCTCCTGCTCCATAGTGTGATGGGAAAGATGATGGTCGGCCTTCATGGCATCTATCTGCCTGCCGATAGCACGGGCAACGGGTAGTGCTACCTTGGAATTTCCGCCTGCATCCCCACCGGTGTAGTAGTCGAAATCTCCATAGCTCAGAAGGAAGCAGCAACTGGCACCGTTTTCCTTGACTTGCTTCCCTTCATATGGGTCTATACATTTTTCGCCGTCCCAGACAATTCCCCCGGCGGCATAATTCTTGACCCGGAAGTTCGGGTAACCGCGTGGTTTGTGCCGAAGAACTATCTGGTCATTTCTGCCCGGTTCGAAACGGAGCATCTTTTTCCGTACGCAAGCCGGGAAACGCTTCACAAACGAGGTATAGAAATCCATGTTACTCTTGGCAACGTACCGCTCATCTGAATAATCCGGCCACGACCGGTCTACAAGAGTGCGGAAAGGGATTTCTTCACAAAGCTCTGCAATTGCACTGAAATGATCGATGTGATAATGGGTGACTATAGCATAATCCAGCTTACCCTTCGCCTTCCTTGGCAGGAAATGGCGGATGTAGCGGGCATACACCGTGGATGGACTTGAGAGAGAGTCCGGTTTGGGAGGAACTTTAGGATATTTGGGATTCAGAGCGCTGATATCCCCGGCATCCACCACCATACTGGTTCCATCCGGGAAAATGAAGAACGTGCATTCTCCCCGGCCAGAGTTGATTGCATGGATGTCCAGACAGCCCTCGCTCCAAGGAGAAAGAGGAGTACCTGCAAATGTGTGATTTTCCCCTCCAACCAATATTAGGAAGGCTGGAAGCAGATATTTTAGATATGTCTTCATATCGGACCTCATAGTACGTCAAAAGCAAAGATGTGCGACTCTCCATCGCCCCAGGCGCCTTCAGCTACCAGCCGGACCGCTTTGGTCCGGACTTCCGGGAAGGACACTTTCCTGAGGCGGAGAAAGTTCTCCGTATCGCTGTAAACCGTCTGCCAGGATCCGCAGACAAGGGCCTCGATACGGAATGATTTCACCATCATTGCTGGCATGGATACCCTTTCCGTGGTAGCTTCCAGCTTGCGCATGCGTTTGCTGCGCACTTTGAGATCCGAATCAAAAACGAGCCTTGCTCCGCTGACGGTCACCGGCTTTTTCCATCTGTATTCGAGGCTTTCTCCGGGATGAAGCCAGACACCGTTGTCATTTCCATCATAGTTCCGGTCGATGCCGTTAAGCAGTTGCGCCGGTACTCCTTTGGCCGATCTGGTAAGCTCCGACACGGTGCGCCAGCGGTATGGGAGCATGCAGTCATCGTCTTCCAGCATGTCCTGCAGCTCGGTTATGTATCCGCTCCTGACATCTGCGGGCATAATCCCTTTCTTTACGGCAATGGAGGCAGCAGTGCCCACTGCCTGACCAAGCAGGGCGCAGGTGGACATCACCCTTGTTGCGGACAAGCCCATATGGGTGGCGGAGATATCCCTCCCGGCGAACAACAGATTGGGCACGTTAACCGAATAAAGGCAGTCGAAGGGAATTCCGAAAATGGGGGGTGTGGAATACTCCGTACTGATACTGCCCTTCTTGTGGAAGGCTTCGGGGTCATGGTCGTCCAGTGACCATCCTCCGTATGCCACTACATCTTCGAAATGTCCCCCGGAAAGAACATCGTTCTGGGTAAGAATATGCGGGCCGATGAAGCGGGTGGATTCCCGTTTTCCGGGCAGGGATCCTATCCAGTCCAGATCGTAATTCCGGCAGCGCCCGTCCGGATGGTTCTTCATGTATTCCCATACGCCGTAAGCGATGCGCTTAAGTTCGTACTGGATTTCATTTGCATCGGCAATAGTGTCAAAATTGCCGCCGAATTCTATCCACCAGAAGTTGTTGTCTTCCGGATACAGACGTTTGTAGTTAAAGCGGACTCCCTCCTGGCCGGACTTGGGTGTGGGATAGTTGAAATCCTCGTCCGTGAAATGATATGCCCAGTCGGGCGCCTTGAATGGATGGTATTCCTCGGTTTTGCGAAGTTGAAGGAGAATCGAGTTCCCCATTGTGCGGGAATCCCCTCCTTCCTTGAGGTAATTCTCCCCGAATTCTTCAGGGAACTCCCGGCCACGACGGAATTTGGCTCCGGACAGGCGGAGGATACCATCACCGGTACAATCTGCAAATAATCTGCCCTTGATATTATAGCGTGTGTACGCGTTGGAATTCCATGCCTTAACGGCAGCAATGGTGCCATCGTGGTTCATTTCCACGCCTTCAACTGAAGTATTCAGTAAGAGGGTTATCCCTGGTTCGCTCACCACTGTGGAGTATATGACGTCGTCCCAGAGGGTGTAGCGCTGGAGGGGATTGTAGTAGAAATTTTTAAGTTGAAGTTCCTCCAGGATACCGGTCTCCATATCCTGGTCATTGCGGACTCCTACTATGCCCATGCGCATTTCGCTGGATGCGTTGCCGCCCAGCATCGGACGGTCCTGCACAAGCACGACGGAACATCCGTGCCTCGCCGCCGATACCGCAGCACATACTCCGGCAAGCCCTCCTCCGCATACAACCAGATCGGTTTCCATGGAGACCTCGGTTACCACCTTGGAATTGGCTTCCGTGCGCATTTCCCCCGCCGGTGTCAGTCCCTGAGCCTGCGCAATGCAGCAGGACAACGAGACGGCCAGCAGCAAGGGCAGTCGTTTTCGAATCTTAATCATGTTTTCAATGGCAGGTATACGGCCCATATGAGGCAAGAACCTCATATGAGTAATCAGTATCTTTAAGTTTATAAACCATAAACGTTCCGTCGCCCTGTACCCTCACACATAAATGTCCACCTGCATCCTTCAATGATACACCTGAACCGTTGTTTGTTGCAAACACGTCGCCAAACGCATCAGCGGCAGTTACGCATGCATCGTTAGGAGTATTGTTGCCGAAACAACTGACAACAGTTACTTTCGGCTGCAAGATTGCGGCCTGGGTATCTGAGAATGCACTTTCTGCAAAATGGTGGGGAGCCTTCAAGACCTCCACTTTTCCAACTCCGCTGCAGATATTTCTCATGATATTATAACCGCACTGGGCTCCGCAATCAGCTCCGAAATAACAGTTGAAATCACCGTAGGAAAGCAACATGGAAATGGAACTGCCGTTTTCGCGGTTATCCGTGCTGCCGGTTGTAAAAGAACTCCCGTTCCAATACTTGTAGTCATACCCGATAAGTTTGAGCGAAGCCTCCGGAGTCCCATATTTGGGGGCAAACTGACTGTCCCGGTTTACCTCGCTGACTGCCTGCCATACCATTCCGTCACGCGTTACCATCTTCTGGGCGAAAGTAGTATAGTTATTGTATGTGTCCTCATGAATGTCGTCTTCGCTGTAATGGGCAAAATCATTGAATCCAACGCCTGGGCCCTTTCTGTCAACAAGAGTCTTAATTGGGATATCTTCATAGATTGCCGATAAGCCGCAGACGATATAGGAACCGTCCCTCGACATTTTGTAATTCGTTTTGGGTGCTCCTATATGGTCCGTGTGGTAGTGGGTGGCCAGGGCATAATCAATATAATTGTGCCTGGTATTCTGCAGGAAGTATTTCATATACGTGGTGTACACTTTATATACTCTTGCGAACATTGGGTCCGACGAATCATTGGATGGTTTCCTGGAGACCAACTCTTCGTTTTCGCCTATCTCACCTGCATCAATTACTAAGGAAGTACCGTCCGGCATAATCACGAAATTGCACTCTCCCCTGGCCGAATTAATCAAATGAATATCCATCTCGCCTTTCTTCCACGGGCGGAGAGAGTTTGCGGTGGGTGCTGTTTTGGGAGATGAGATTTCATCGGAAGGATTGTATATGACCGGACGGATCATATTACCGCACTGCGTGTCGCCGATATTTGTTTTATTCCAAGTTGTAGTATAACCGTACACAATGCCGTTTGAGCCATTGAAACCCAAAACGGTGACGCAATCCGTGTAGCCTTCTGAATTAGACCCGAATGTACTTGACCAATATGCGCCCTGACCATTGAAGTATTTCATGGACGTGGCCGAGGTATTTACCCGTCGCCCCGCCTTGGGAAGGAAAAGGCCGGCCTCCATGTCGGCGTCCGTGAGTTCTATCGCTGTGGCATTGCTTGTGCTGGTCTCCCACGAGGTGCTCGATGTGATGAGAACCCCGTATATTTGTTGAGTATTGCCGCCTCGTTCCGTCACGTAATACCCGGCCTGCAGGTTTGCATTTGTAGTTTCGTTACCGGCACGAAGAACTTTCAGTTCCCCTGAGCGCGGCAATCTCATCTGTCCTTTCGATGCCCAAAACGCCAGGTCTCCATGAATGGTAGCATTATCTGACTGGAATGTACCGACATCTGTAAAGCGGTCGTCGCCGGTCACTTCCGCTGCCGTCCACTCATCTTCCGTTGCTCCCGTATCCACAGAGTATATCTTGCCTGCTATATCAAGCTTGTCGGGAGCAGCCTTGATATATCCGGCATTATGCACTCTGGCGGAACGGCTCAGTCCACCCCAGTTGAAATGGTCATACACCTTGGAATCCATGGAGTAACTGTCAACCACTCCGGTTATTGCTTCGGTTGATTTCCACTCGCCATATTCTGTCTTCCACTGTTTATCCCAGATGTTCCAACCCGTTTGGAAATTGGTGCCGTCAGTGCCGTCTTGATACACCCTAAGGTTGCCGGTAGCCCATTTGGTGCCCTCTACTTTGATATAACCCGCACGGGTAACCTTGCTGCGGATATTGAGCTGGGCCATCGATATGTAGTCCCTGGCGTGCACATTGCCGTAACTGCTGGGGATGCTTATGGATTCCGTGCCCTCTATCACATCTTCATCTCCGTCAAGGAACTGGATGATAAGGTCGTCGAAATTCCCGGTGGGAAGCGGGACGTAGAACTTCGTATTGACCTGATACCCCACCTTAAGGGGCAGCCGGATTTCCAGGGATGACGGAGATCCGGTTCCCGCCACAATCGCCTGGGGTGCACTCACATTGTATGCATAGGTCCCGCTGATCGCATTGGAACCCGACTTGACCACCATCGCCCTCGCATATGCCGGGATATCATACATGTTGAGTTCAATCACACCGCCCAGCTGGACAAATGACGATGATGAACCGCCGTCCAAGACGGCTGCCATGACCACGGGAACCTGCTCGGCAACGTCATAGTACTTTACGGAAGGATATATGATCTCGCCAGGTGTGCTGCCGGCATATGATGCCGGATACACTGCCGTCTGGCCAAGGTCGCCCTCAAACGAATTGCAACGGAATAGTCCAGACGTCGTTCCGGCGCCGTCAACAAGGTCGAACTCGAACTTCGTCCCGGCTGTATTAAATGCGGCTATTTGGTCGCCTTCAGACCATGTCACTTTCCCAGTCGTAGCTACGCTTACTTTTGTTTCCGGCATGGAAGCAGATATTTCTACCACCCGGCCTCGGGTTACTTCTGTTTCCGCTTCTATGGTTCCTTTCTCACAGGAGGAGAATAATAATGCGAACGCGGCTATAATGGCCGAAGTAATTATCTTTTTCATACTCTACTCCTCCCAATCTCCGATAATGTAGTTCGAATCTTCTGTAGTTAAACTAATGCTGGAGCATAAAACTCCGACTTCGATTTCAACTATGCTTACTAATGGTGGTTGATAGTTTGATTTGTTGTGTTCCATATGTTCTATTTTTAATTATAACTGATGTACGGACCATATATAGCTTTTATATTGTAAGACATATCTGTGTCGTCAAGCAGATATACAAAGAACTGCCCGCCACCTTTTGCAACACGCACCACAATGTGACCATTATAACCTTTGCACTGACTGAATACCGGATATGCATCCAAAACTTTTTGCGGAAGATTTGTCAAAAACACGTCGGACGGGAGATTAATCACATACTCAACGACCGAAGCATCGGCAGCACCGTTGCTCATTGCTGCGACAACCTGTGCAGTAAAGCCCGCCGATTGCATGCCGCTCCCCCATGAATTGTAGGTGAGATGGTGATTTCCTTTGAATACCTCCAGATTCGTTATATAATTTGAATAGTAGTTGGAGGCCATCAGATTCTGCGCAGAACCTGTAAGGTCGCCGCAAGCGATGTAGTCAAAGTTCCCGTACGCAAGGTGAAAACCGCACGAATTGGGATTTCCTCCATTTAAGACGCCTCCGGTTTTAACGATAGGATTCCCGGATTCGTCCTTGCCAAGCACATATCCGTTTCCGACAATGTTGGTAATCCTGCATTCATATTCGGACGGTTTGTACAATAATGCAAACTGAGAAGAACTGCCTACTTCGAAGCGGCTAAGCGTTACCTTTTTCTCATCCTCCAATTTCTTTACGAACAAGCGGTAATTTGGCATGGCGTCCGTATCCGGCGCTCCGATTTTTGGATCCGCCTCATAGTTTGGGTATCCCCTGTCTATGAGTCTGTCAAACTTGACCAGGTCATAGACTGCGCTCACACCGGTATGCACATAGCCATCTGCAGCCGCCTCACGAATGGAATTGCTGCCCATGTGGTCGATATGAAAGTGGGACAATGACATATAATCCAAATTATCATGCCCCTGCGGCATGAAGTGCTTGATGTATTTACCATATACCTCATACGCAGGAACCGAAGCATTTGGCTTCGGGGCTATGTCCAGCGTAGTTTCACCGGCATCCACGAGCATCGTCGTGCCATCCGGGAGTATATAAAATGTACATTCTCCCCTTGCTGAATTGATGTAATGGATGTCCAGGCAACCCTCTTGCCATTTTGGCAAAGGTTTTCCAATCTCCGCATCCGGCACAAGCTGATCATCGCCGATGCGATCGGGACGATGGTACATTTTGCTGGGTTTCTCGCAGGCATTCAGGATTATTGCGAGACTCAATGTTATACAAATGCTAGTTTTCATCACGTTTAATTTCTTTCTACTTTGATGCTATAGACTATGAATCTGCTTTTTTCATCTGAAGGATAAATCTCTATCCGGGTATCAGGGGTTGCCCCTTCTATGTTCAGGTCAAAAACACTCACAGCCTTGAATGGGCTTGTGTTGAAAGCTGAATAATGCAACATGCAATAATCCTGTGTGATCACGTAGGTATCGGAATCCAATCCTGTGATATCTGCGTCGATTGCATTGAAATGAACCCCGTCAATATCTTTTGCTTCAGTTTGATGAACGTGTCCGCTCTTGAACTTACCGCCGTTCTTCAAAACTATGTTGATATCGTGAGAGGAGCCGGAACCATATCTGTTTAATTCTATGGTCAAATGTACGTTGGACGGACCGGAAAGCTTCTCAAACGGAGGCGTTGTAAGTTTGGGCATTGAAGTGGCCTGTCCGACCTGAATTCCACCTGGTCTTTCATCCACGCTTTGGAAAATCCAGCCGTTGTCGACACCGCGGTTTTTTATATAAGTTTCGTTTGCCACGATATTCGCAACCTGATCAGGATAATCCCACATTACATTCTTGCTTCCAGTCGCATTCCACGCCGCCTTTCCCTTGGTCCCGGCCATAAGACCGTCATATTCATCGGCGCTTGGTCCATACAGCGTTCCTTTCAGGAACCATGTCTGGTCTCCCCCGCAGGTGAAGAGGTCAAAATCCTCATCTAATATAACATCGTCACTGTCTTCTTTAACGACCTCGAAATAATACGAACCATAAGAACCATAACTCAAATCCATAACGGCTTTGACCGTTGCCGGCTCCGGCATATTCAGCCAGAATTTTGCACCGCCGTCTAAAAGAGGATACATCGCACCTATCGCCTTACCTACTTCATATAAATTGGTGTGATTATCCGTATAATTATAATACGGCAAAGCGCTGAAAAGATTCTTGCACTGCCCTAATCCTCCTGCTCCTGAATAAGGAGTGAAACCATATTCCTGACCATCTGCGAGAAGAACCATTTCTCCAGTTGCAGGAGCATTGAAAATCACCTCATAATGGTCAGGTGATATCTCCTCAAATTTCTCGCTCTGCGTGTCATTTATAATGACCTTGTATGATTTGACGACTATTGCGCTCTGAATTTCCAGTCGCGTCAGAGTGGCCTTTTCGAATGTGAGCTGGCCATCGGAGATTCTTTGGGAACTCATCTCTTTCCCTTCCTTGTCGAAAAACGTAACAGTAAGCGCCGAGTAGTCACCGGGAGGTATGCAGATACTGAATTGAGGCTTTGAGTAACTTCCGGCAAGAGTCATCGTCAAATCTCCTTCGGCTTTCTTAGCAGTGATACCGCTGGTCAGATCACACTCGAACAAACCGGAAAGGGCATTACCTCCGGCATCTTTAAAAACGACTTTTTTTGCATCCTCCGGAAAATCTTTAACAGATAGCCTAAGACAGGCGGCAGATTGATTCATCTGCACGTTGTAATCTTCCCCGGCAATCCTCCCAACCATCGGACAGTTATAATCAGCATCATATTCCTGAACGGAAGGCAGGTCAAAAATGGCAACGCCATGAGAATATGATTTAATAGAAGAATAGGGGTACACAACAATGTCGCCCAATGTCTTGCCTGCAGGAACAGAACCATTGAATGTAGCCCTTTTCGTGCCCCCAGTGCCATCTAGGAACATCTTGAAGATTGTTCCGTCAGTACATACTGCAGCTACCGAATCACCTTCTTCAAAAAGGAAATGTCCAAGATCGTCCATCGACACCCTGGTGGCCATATTCTCTACGCTGAGATGCAATGAAATGTCGCCTGTCCTGTACAACGTTTCATCAGGCTCGTATCGAGTGTCGTCACCGATTTTCATGCATGCATTGGCAATTACAGCCAGCGCAAAGCATAATAACAATTGACATATCTTATTCATAAATCAATATCCTGGGTTTTGAGTCATCAATTCATTGGTGTTGATTTCGGTTTGTGGTATCGCCCATAGTTCATCCCGGCCTGGCTGGAAGGTCTTGGTAATATGCACTCGCATATTGATAGGCTGACCGTCGAAGGTATTTCCGTCATATGTAACGACGAAACTGTCATCAAAAGTGGGAATGGCATTTGAAAAAACCATAGGTTTATCTTTCGTACTGAAAGCCGGAGCATATTCAGGGCCCTTTAGTGCCCTTAATAAAATGTCACTGCTTCCATTTCTGGCGGCATCAGCCTTCTGCCAGCGCCTAAGATCGAACCAGCGCAGTCCTTCAAAGCACATTTCCACTGTTCTTTCATAACGAAGTGCCTTACGTAAACCATCTCTGTCAGAAACTGTTACATCCGGCATTCCTACACGATGGCGGATTCGGTTGATATCGTCTGCGGCACGGGCAAGGTCTCCTCCCTCCATTTCAATATTGGCCTCTGCGTCTATGAGGAGCAGTTCGGCGAAACGAAGAATAGGAATATCCAAATCATCCTGATAATCATTACTAATACGGCCACGATAAGACACATCATAACCTTTTCTCCAAAGATACCCTCCACAACCCGTTGTTCCGTTGATTCCGTATTCGCTCTTGTTCCCCACAGCGTCGTTGTTATTGATAGGAACTCCGAGGATATAGTCCATAACTGTGGTTTTGGTGACAGCCCAATTGGACTCTACTCCCATTGTGCGAGAGTCCGGACGTACAGTATATAGGTCAAGCCTGGGATCCCTATTCCGCCAAGGGTTCTTCCAGTCATACATTGGAGATTCAGATATCTGCTTGCCGTCAAGACATTGGAATGTATCTATGAAGCCCTGGGTTGGCCCTTGTCCTGCAGCTCCATTCAGAGTTCTGGGAGCGTGGGCATACATTGCCTCATGAGTATTTACCAGGATATTGTATTGAAGTGCCCATATCCATTCTTTACTGTTTTTTTCGGCCTCAAATCCAAATAAAGGAGCATTTGACGGCTCACCATCCTCTGCCGTAGCATAAAATGTCAAATCCAATGGAGTAAGCGAGTATTCACCGTCACCAAGGGTCAGAGCTATTTTGGCGCATCTGGCAGCTTCTTCATAAAGCCCCCAGTTAAGTGCTATACGAGCCTTGAGCATATAGGCACCGACTCTGCCCAGACGGCCGGTTCCCCATTCCGAATAATTCCACCGGACCGGAAGAGAATTCAGCATCTCATCTTTGAGGTCATCTTCGAGGATTCTCCGGGTTACCTCCTCTCTGGGCGTCCTGGGATAAAGATAGTCAGTAAGGCTGAGACAATGGTCGATGAACGGAATATCTCCCCACAGTTGGCATCCGAGGTCATAGACATAAGCCCGGATAAGGAGAAGTTCGGACTTATATTGATTGTACGTCTGCTCATCCAATGAGCCATTCTCAAGCAGGTTGTCAAGATTATCAAGCACAAGGTGTACCCTCCCTGCGGTTCTGTACATTCGGGAATACTGTGTCTCGAAAATACTTTCTTCGGACGTTTTCACTACAACTTTCGGATTCTTGCTTGCGCGGGCCGCCCCTATATCCGTATACTCGTCAAGCAACCTGAACGGAAATGGCGTACGGCTCTGAACGTTGTTTGCGAGGCTCTTGTATGCGCTGAAAAGGCCAGCCCTTACTTCCTCTTCCGTTGATGGGAAAGTGCCTGTCGAAGGTCCGTTGAGCGGAGTTTCATTCAATGAGCAAGATGTAAAAAGGACACCCAGTATAAATGATAATATGATTGTCTTTTTCATGTGTCTAGAATTTGATGTCAACGCCCAGGGTGAAAGTTTTTACAAGAGGATAATTGGTGGCACTTCCTGTGGCGACGCCGTCGCCGCTGTTGGTGTACATATTTTCAGGATCGTAACCTTGGTAATAATTCGTTACCGTGAAAAGGTTCTCGCCGTTGGCAAAGAGAGTTATATCTCTCATTTTAATCGCCTTGACCCATTTTGAAGGAAGGGAGTAGGATATCTGAAGATTCTTCAGACGCATGTATGAAGCATCTCCCATCCAGAAAGTTGACGTCTGGGTATTGTTCGTTGTGTTGTATGTCATTCTCGGCATCGTACAATCAGTATTTGTCGGCGTCCAGCAATCAAGATGCTCTTTACGGAAAGTACCGCCCTTGACACCAGGCTGAGTATAATATCCGCTGATATAAGCGTCAGCCTTACCCACACCCTGAAACAGCACATTGAGAGCCAGACCTCTCCATGCAACATTGAGATTCAATCCATAAGTCAGACGAGGAATGGCGCTGCCTATGATGGTGCGGTCATTCGCGTCGATTTTCCCATCAGGAATGGGGTTCCCGTTCTCGTCATAGCCTCCTGCGATATCTTCATATACCAGATCGCCGGCTTGAATCATGCTTCCGAACTGCATTTGATTTTCATTGACATAATCAGCATCTTCCTGACTCGCGGCAATACCGAGACACCTGTAGCCATAAATTGAGTTTATCGATGAACCCTCTTGATTCCTAATGGCGCCGCTTCCTCCAGTGGTGCCTTTCATGTCAAGAATCTTGTTATACACGTCGGCAAGGTTCGCGTGAATATTCCAACTCCAATCACCTATCGTATCGCCATAACCAACACCTATCTCCCAACCTATATTCCTCACGGTACCGGCATTCTGGTAAGGTGCCCCCAGGCCGATGGTTCCTGGAATATCAAGTTTTAGGAGGATGTTGTCGGTGATTTTATGATAGGCGTCGGCGGTAAAGGTCAGTTTATTCCTGAATGCAGCATCAATGCCGACATCATACATGGTTGAAACCTCCCAGGTTATATCTTCGTTCGCCAGGGTGTTGGTTGCAAGAATGGGATAAATGATATCGTTCATTGAAATGCTGGAAATGGTCAACGATTGTGTGGTAGGATAATAGTCGCTCCCGATGTTCTGGTTACCCAATTGACCGTAAGAAGCTCTTATCTTGAATTCCGTCAAAGTGTTTTTTATACCGCTCATCCACGGCTCCTCCGTCACACGCCAGGCTGCAGACACTGACGGGAAAACGCCCCACTGCTTGCCAACTGCGAACCTGGAAGAGCCGTCAAATCGCACATTGGCTTCGAAAAGATAGCGTTCCTTGAAATTATAGTTGGCGCGTGCAAAGAAAGAAATCAGTCTCCAGCGGTTGCGGGTGCCGCCAGAGGTCTGGGTTTCATCCGCCCTTCCCGCACTGAGAACTTGATATTCCGGATAGTCAAAGTCCTGCCTGTATCCTGAGTAGTTCCTGTTATCCATGCTTTCGTTGGACGCACCGAGAAGGATTTTAGCATAATGTCCTCCTTCAAAAAGATGCTGGAACATGGTCGTGACATAGTAATTGCCGTAATAATACTGATTCTGCGATTCCGTGACGGAATTATGTTCTACGTTGCTTGTCGTCGAGATTGAGCCGTAAGGGTCTGAATGGTAAAAGAATTTATTCACAAAAGCGTGAGTATGATTCTGCACGTACCGTGGCGCGGCCGTTCCTGATATTGTCCACCATTTAAACGGTTTATACACCAATTCAGCAGCAAGGCCAAGATTAATTCTCCGTTGCTCCGTGTTGCCTCCCATACCCTCAAGATAGGGTAGCACGTTCAACGAACCGCCGGTGAAGGGAGCATAACTACCATCAGACCATCTCGCCAGCATCAAAGGATCCCTTGCATTCATGAACGAAATGATGCTGCTCTGCTCCGGCATATAGTTCCGGACGCCGTACGACCCTGTGAGGTCAAGACGGAGAGAGAGTTTTTCCGCGACCTGGATGTCTGTATTCGTCCTTAGGTTATATCTCTGGAAATCAGTGTTTTTGATAATACCATTCTGGGATACGTAGCCGAAGTTTATCACATTCTTGACTCTTTCCCCTGCCATGTTGACGGTCAGGTTGTGATTATTTGTAAACCCGTCTCCCTGAAGAATCTCTTTCTGCCAGTCCGTTATCGGAAAATTGTCTGAATCGTGATAGTTGTTCTTGCGATAATTCTGAATATAGCTGTCAGTATATATCGATGTGCCTCCGTCATTTTCAGTTGCCATACGGGAAAGAATCATGTATTCCTCCGCGGTTACCAGTTCTGGCAGGGCAGTCGGGACCTGCCATCCGACATACCCCTTGTAGGTAACTGAACATTTTTCCTTTGAGGCACGCTTGGTAGTGACGAGAATAACTCCGTTTGCGGCGCGGGATCCATAAATTGCAGAAGACGCTGCATCCTTAAGTACGGATATTGACTCTATCTGGTTGGCGTCAACTGTGTTCATGTCGCCTTCAATCCCGTCAATCAGAACGAGGGGCGCGGAACTGGATGTGCCAAAAGTTCCCAGACCTCGCACACGGATGCTGGGGCTGTCGTCTCCGGGAGCTCCTCCATGCGTCGACACAGTCACACCTGGCATCGTTCCTTGAAGTGCAGTGGAAGCCTGCACGACAGGCCTGTTGTCCATTACCTCAACAGGAAGTGATGACACGCTGCCTGTAAGATTAACTTTCTTTTGGGTATCATATCCAACGACGACAATTTCGTCCAAAAATTGTGCGTCCGGTTCCAACTGGATATTGTATTCTCTGGATTCCGTCACGACAATTGTTTTGGTCTTGAAACCAATTGAAGATATTTCAATTGTCTGACCGGCCGTCACGACAATTGTTTTGGTCTTGAAACCAATTGAAGATATTTCAATTGTCTGACCGGGATTCACGGAAAGAATGAATCTGCCATCCAAGTCAGTAGACGTTCCAACAGAAGTACCCTGAATAATAACTGCCGCTCCGATAACGGGCAGGCCATCGGTATCCAGGATTGTCCCTCTAATGGATTCGCTTTGAGCTGCCGCCGCCAGAGAAAGGCATAGTACAGATACCAGCAGAATTAATTTTTTGATACTGATCATTTCTATTTCCTGACAACTTTCAGTCCATGAATCTGAATACGCTGATTGGCAGCTGACGAGATGTACAATCTGGTCTCGGGAGTTGCACCATTAATCGTGAAGTTCATATGGCTTATGGGCTTGAGTATCTTCGCATTCGCACTGGTGGCCGAGGCATCGTTCCATGTGGTTGTATGAGAGAAATACTCGTTGTCCGACAAAATATACGATGTTACGGGACTTGAAATATCCCATGTTTCCGTCTTTGGAGTCCTGTCATTCCAATCCGTGTAATCGACTGTCGTTTTACCCTCGGAGATCTGGCCACCACCGACGACTTCGATTGATACATCTGCAGTCGTGCCTGTAGCGAAACGGAACAAATCAAGAGTAACGGATACGTCTGTAGGGCCAGTAAGGGCTTTAAACTTAGGGGAATAAACGGCCGGTAACTCGCAGGAAGAAGCACCTATGTGCAAAGCCTGAAACTGATAGCCGTAGTTCGAGCCCTCCGGGTTCACCCATTCGTCAATTCCAAGCGCACTCAGGAATTCCTTGCAAAGTCCTTTGGTTGCAGTGTCGTCGTCTCCGCCCCAGAATGAGACGTTAAAATCAGGCTGGGTAAACTTGGATACAGCGGTATTCCATTGCCCATATGCATCACCCTTCCCGTCTTTCATCGGGGTAGTATATGTCTTTATCGCCAGGAAGTAACTTCCTCCGCCGAGAAGCAGATCAAACTGCTCATTGTATACCACGGAATTTACGACAAACTTGTAGGGAATGCTGCCCAGGAACTCCACGGGGAGGCCGGAATTCTTATCCGTGCAGTCATCCCCAAGTCCGCCGGCACCACTATGGGAAAGAAAACCGAATGTATCCTCTTCTATGATAATATAGAATGTTCCAGTAGCAGGACGGTTCACAATTGATTCGTAAATACCGTCACCTGTGCTTTCTATGTCTATGGGATCATCTGAACCGAATATGATGCTGACCTTTTTCGAAGGCGGCAGGGCTGCGGCCTGAGAAACCGTAACCCTTGTGCTTGCTTTTCCACAAGTCAGGACGAATGCTCCGCTTCGAGCCTCTTGAACCGTATTGACTTCTGCTGAAACAGAAATCGTACCTTCACCCTCCGAACCCGATAATGGAGTAACAATAATCCAGGAATTCGCCTCATCTACGGTCACGGTCCAGTTGCCATTGGCGGTCACCTTAATCTCTTGGGAAGGAGCGCCGGACGCATCCAAATCGACAGAGTTTTTATCAGTTGTTACGACATCTACTCTGGCAGCGGCCTGAGTCACCTTTACGACTTGAGAAGCAGAACCGCAAACAAGGGAAAATGATCCGTTTCGGACCGATTCTGCCGTATTGGCACCTGCGCTTACCAATACCGAGTTGTCCCCTTCAGGGACAGCAGATATCCAGGCAGATTCATTGTCTTTTACAATCTTCCAGTCATTACTTGACGCTGTGACAGTCACACTGACTGATGAAGAACCGTCCGCAGGAAGGGATACTTCCGTAGGGTTTGCCGAGATTTCATCTTTGACAGAGGGAACTTCATGACATGAAGTGGCAATCATAAGAGCGATTGCAGATGCGAGGAATGTTCTTAAGTGTTTCATATGGGTTATATTATTTGTTTTTCGTTCAAGGCTATTTTTGTTCCCATATACTCCCTATCTCGTTTAATTCCATTGAAACAAGAGACACAGGACCATCTGTGAAAAAGGAGAGTTTTCCTTTACCATCAGGCGAGAATGCAAACTGTTCACAGTATGAATATGCTCCTCCATCCGCAAATACTTCCAGTTGTCCCCAGTCCACAAGAATTCTTAATTCCAATTTCCCATCGGGGCCGGGAAGCAGCTTATTATCAAGAAGGACTCCGCCATCAACATTGTACGCAATTGTTTTATTCGCTATCTGAAAGCCGAATCTGCTTGCTCCACAACCGTTAAGATCAAACACCGCTTTCAGATCGAAGACTCTTTTCCTGAGACCTTTGGAAGAATTGTTGTTCTGTTTGAAAAGGTTATTGTCTTCCGTGAGCGTTTGGGCTTCCCATTTCCATGTATTGGTGTATAAAGCTTTTATTTCTTCAATGGGATTTCTGGTAACACACATTTTGTCACCACGAGAAACAAGCCCCAATTCGACTGGAAACGTTGCGTTTCTTTTCCATACAGTTTCTCCGCATCCTCCATTCCATCGATCCATCCAGGCTATTTGAATTATTCTCCCGTCATTCTTATCTGCCAAACCTCCTGCTGGAAAAGTCTGGGATGCATAGAAATCAGGGCCGCAGGTCATCAATAATGGTTTCTGTCCGCAAGGAATGAACCTTTCTCCATCGAAATCCCCCACTAAATAGCTACCCTTAGCATCACAAAGAACCCATTTCATATTATTAGCATCCCCGTCAAGAGGCAATTCATACATGTCCGGACATTCAAATCCAAATTCGATATTGCTCAAAAAATGCCATTCAATCAAATCATTCGAGCAATAAAATGAAGTGCCATTTTCATAAATCGCAAGGATATATTTCTTCGACGGTTGATGATAAAAGACAACCGGATCCCGGGGATAATTGTGTTTTATTATCGTGGGATTTGCGACAGGGTTGCCTGGATAATCGTGCCAGGTCTCACCATTATCATTACTCCATGCAAGGCATGTTCCCTTTCCCGTGCCGGTATATACAGCCACAATAGCTTCTTTGGAACAACCAGTTATTCTTTTTGCTGTTTTTCCTTTAACGACAACTGCGCTACCGGAAAAAATCTGATCTCCGGATACATTCTGCGTTGCTCCCTGAAGAAATGTTTTCTTGGGAATCAGAGCAATGCCTCTATCTGTCCAGTGCAATAAATCCTCAGAGGTTGCATAACCTCCATGACGGACAGATTCTCCCCACTGGTATAGCATGTGGTACTTCCCTCCTGAAAAGACAAGCCCGTTGATGTCATTCATCCATCCGCTTTTAGGACTGAAGTGAAATTGTCCCCTGAAGTTTTCGTCATAATTGATACCTTCAGGGTGTGGATTATATTGCGCCCACATCGGTATCGACATCGACAAAACAAGAATTATTAACAAGGAACTTCTTTTCATATGGTCTTTTTGATTTTTGAAGACATGAACAAAATATAGCATGCCCCTATACTCAAGACAAGAAGGGCTCCTATAATACCCATTGCATCAGAAGCCAGTCCCATCGCGAACGGGAAAATCGTTCCACCGAACAATCCCATTATCATAAGGCCTGAGATTTCCGGTTCTCTGTCCCGATTATGAGTAATGGCTTGGCTAAAGCAAATCGGGAATATATTTGAATTACCGAATCCGACCATGGCAATACCGGCGAAAATAAGCTCAGGAGTGTGAGCCGTTAATAGTATGACCATCGAGGCGGCCATCATCGACGCAGATATAGTGAAAAATGCCTTTGGAGACATCTTTCGAAGAATAAAACTACCGGAGAGGCATCCAATTGTGCGGAAAATAAAATAGATGGAGGTTGCAGATGCCGCCTCGTCAAGGGTGCGGCCGAGGCGCGCCATAAGGATTTTCGGAGCATATGTATTTGTGCCCACGTCCACTCCTACATGGCAAATAATACATAGGAAGCAAAACAGGATGAAAGGATCCCCCAGCATTTTAAAACACTCAGAAATGGAGGTTGTGCCCCCATAAAAACCCTTCTCATCAATGTGAGTCGTCCCCAAAACGAACAATGTAATAAGAATTACTAATGCAAAAACGGGGAAAAGGACTTTCCAGCCAAGGCCGAATGAAGGAATAACTGCAGTAGCGCCCCACATTGCAATATATGGAGCAATAAACGAAGCTATTGCCTTAACAAACTGTCCGAAAGTCAGCGTTGATGCGAGTTTATCCGTCTCCACTATGCAAGAGACCAAAGGATTAAGCGATGTCTGCATAATCGCGTTTCCGACGCCAAGGAAACTGAATGCTACAAGCATCATTGGAAAAGATGATGCAAAAACCGGAATTATAAGCGAGATGGCAGTCACTACTATGCTCAACATCACAGTCTTCTTCTTACCGATGCGCTTCATCAGCATTCCTGTCGGAACAGAAAAAACCAGGAACCAGAAGAAGAGCAGCGAGGGCATCAGACCTGCCTGAGAATCAGTAAGTGCAAGATCCTGCTGAACATAATTCGAGCCAATACCTATCATATCCACGAACCCCATCGTGAAAAAGGTGAGCATAACAGCTACGATAGATTTGGTTTTATTCATCGGTCTCTTTTTTGCTTTTCGTTTTTTTTCTTTATCTTTGCGACCGGGCACGTGCCCGGTTTTATGCAAAGTTAGGTATAATATTTAAATTTCCAAACCTTTCTGTATTTTTTTCAAGGGTTATATTTTTGCCATATTTCATACAAAATCATCAATAATATGACACGCACCATTATAAAATTATCTCTGGTTGGAATAATTATCATTATGACGGGGACTGCGCCTCTGTTTGCGCAGCGCACACCCAGGGATGCCAAATATGTGTACACTGAAGCATCGAGCCTTAATATCATCGGCAAGATAATGCCCACCTCCAATCCTTATCACAGGGTTGATACCTCTGTTTATAAAGGCTTTACAACGCGCGAGAATTTCCAGGTACGGTGCTCATCGGGCCTTGCAGTCGTGTTTAGGACCAATTCTTCCTCTATAAAAATAAAAGCATCGGGAGACTATTCATTCCAGTCTGACCATACCATGAGGTTGGCCTCCCACGGTTATGACCTTTACATAAGCCGCGGCGGCAAATGGATATGGGCAGAGAATGTGGCGCCCTCCCCCACGCAACCAGATGCCATCATGTCCCTCATAAACAACATGGACACAACCATGAAGGAGTGCCTTCTGTATTTCCCCATCTACAGTTCTATGGATTCCATCCAGATTGGTGTTGAAGAAGGGAGCACTCTGGAGGCCATTGAAAGCCCCTTCCGGCACCGCATTGCAATATACGGCTCAAGCTATACCCACGGAATATCCACCAGCCGCGCCGGAATGTCCTATCCCGCCCAGTTCACCCGCCGTACGGGCTTGCAGATGCTTTCCCTCGGCTGCAGCGGCAATTGCAAAATGCAACCATATTTTGCCACGGTGCTGGAGGACGTAGAGGCCGATGCCTATGTATTTGACACTTTCTCCAACCCGGACGGCAAGATGATAAGGGAAAGGCTCTTTCCATTCATCGAGCGCATGAGCAAGGCCCATCCCGGGAAGCCGCTTATTTTCCAGCAGACCATACCCCGGGAAAGGGGCAATTTTGACTATCGCACAGAAGACCGGGAGTACGACAGGCGGCATACGGCAGATTCTCTCATGCGCATTGCTGTAAAGAAATACAAGGACGTTTATTTTATCCAGACAAATGCCGGCGACGGCTCCCACGAATGGGCCGTGGACGGCATCCATCCGGACGACTACGGCTACTACCTCTGGATGCGCTCCATAGAAAAGCCTCTCCTTAGAATCCTCCGCCGTTACGGAATCAAGTAAGCGCCCCTTCCCTGGGTGCCGCGGATTTGCTTTTTTTCTGCAGGTTCAGTATATTTGTGGTCTATGGGCGATAAAGGCAATCCTACCATCTTCGATGTGGCGCGCCTTGCGGGCGTTGCGAGGGGCACCGTGGACCGGGTAGTCTACAACCGCGGCGGCGTTTCGGAAAAAACCGCCGGCAAGGTGCGTGATGCCATTGCCAAGCTCGGCTACAGCGCAAATCCGGTTGCAGCAAGGCTTGCTTCGAAAAAGCGCTACACCATAGCCTGCCTCATTCCAGAGGCCGGGCCCGGGGACTATTGGGACGTGGTGAAGGACGGATTCTTCCAGGCTGCCGAGGCTGACAGGTCGCACTCGGTGAGCGTTAGCCTGCACCGTTTCGACACCGACAGTCTGGAGTCGTACCGGGAGGCCTGCCGCGAAGTGCTGGAAAGCCGCCCCTCCGGGGTGGTGATGAACGTGGTGTTCGAGGATGAACTCAGGCTCTTTACGGCCGAACTCCTGAAGCAAGGTATTCCGTACGCCTTCGTGGACCGCAAAGTGGACGATCTACCATACACCGTATATTGCGGGGCCGACCCCTGGGATGCCGGTTATCTGGGAGCCTATCTGCTCACCCACAGGCAGCAGGTGGGCGACATAGCTTTCGTACGTATCCGCCGAAAATCCCCTGCCGATCCGAACAAACTCCGCCGCGACGGCTTCATGCGCTACCTTCGCGATCATCTGCCCGGATGCCGCGTTTCTACCGTGTTCATTCCTCCTGAAAACCCTGATGAAGCGCTCAATATTCTGGAAGATTTCTGCAGGAAACATCCTGAAATAAAGCACTTTACCATGGCCAATTCGCGCGTGCACCTAATGGTGCCATTCCTTCGCATGCATCCCGACCCGGAGCGCAGCGTGGTAGGTTACGACGATCTGCAGCGCAACCTCGATGCCGTACGCGAAGGCCTGGTGGAGTATTTAGTGACGCGCCGCTCCCCCATGCAGGCCTACAACGTAGTGTCACTGTTCGCGGAGAGCCTCATAGCTGGGAAAGCCCCACAGCGCCGCGACCATTACATGCACATGGACATCCTGGGCCGCCTGAACCTCAAAGATTACGAATTGTAAATAATGAAACGCCCGTGTTCCGATTCTTCCTATGTCCCGATTAGCAAAAGGTAGACACACCCATAGCTGTTGTCCAAATGTTGTCCAACTAACGAAAAACAGCCCGTAGAACTCGCTCTAAAGACTGTTTCGGTGCCTCGGGCGGGAATCGAACCCGCACGGCCGTTTCGGGCCAAGGGATTTTCTTACCACTATGGCTTTCGCCACCATTTCTGTTTGTGGTCTGGACTATTCCTTCACCTTGGAGCTATGCTCTTTAGGTGTGCCGTGTCTAGTCTCTGCACCTTCCTTCTCTCAAAGGCTTGGCTCAAGATTGCCATCGGCGTTACCCGTTATGGTTTCCTTGAATTTACGGCATTCTACATCTCTCTTTTCAGAGAGTGCACTCAATTTTGCTCTTCCTCTGTAATTACCTGTGAGGGCGTGACAATTTGGGCAAAGAAGCTTTAGATTCTCGATTCGATTGTCTGTGTTAATCCCATTAATATGATGAATCTCTAACGGAATTGGTTGCCCTTGCCATTCAGAAAGATGGCAGTCTTCGCAATAATTGATGCCAAGTGCAGACTTGTATCTTTCGCGAAGCCGCCATGAACACTTATATGAGGAATCTGAAACAAATATTTGATCATTGGAGATTATTCCTTTTGGATTAAATTTTAACCCGACATTCCATCCTTGCCCCGTAAAGTGCGAGGTGTCCAGATTGTGTTTCTTAATCAGATGACGAACAGTTTTGTAGTTCCCTCCGATAGGTCTTAATCCCAAATCTCTTAGCACTCCAGCTATTGACTTATTGTTGGCAACAGCCTTTTGCACGTCTTCCTGAGTATATTGACATTTCTTCTTCATGGCAAACACGAATTTAATAATTAATTTCGTGTATTACAAATAATTATTTCAAAGAGCTTCTCTAAGTCCCTCGTGTCTACCATTCCACCACCAAGGCAAAATGTGGGACTGCAAAGATAGTAAATAAAATGGAATTATCCATAGCGGTGGCCGTGTTGACAGCCAGATGTCTCAGATTTGGGTTTTTAGTGCCAACACGGCTGCGTTTTCCGGGGAAAAGGCCGATTTTGTTGCCGTGTCGGCAGTAAAAGTGGCCGTAGAAGATGGTTTGGCTGTCAACACGGCTATCGGCCGAACCCCTACAGTTTCTGCGCGAACTTGGCCACTCCGGGGCTGGCGAGCTGCCGGTTCATGGCGTCCCACCAGCGATCCGGCAGCAGGGCGTGCCAGAACACGATATGGGAGGCGCCGATGCCCGGGCGGTAGCGCGTGCGGGGGCGGCGGGCCACGGCGGCCTTCACTATGCAGCGGGTGACAACAGACGGGGCCGACAGTACCCGCAGGGAGTACGCCTTGTGCATTGTGGCGGCCTCGCGGGCGCCGGCGGCCTCGTAGGCCGTGCCGGCCGTGCACGCCGCCAGGTGATCGGCCGCAATATCTCCCCAGCTGGTCTTGATGGGACCGGGCTCGATGAGAACCACCTTTACCCCAAATGGCTTCATCTCCATCCTGAGGGCATCCGAGAAAGCCTCCACGGCAAACTTTGAGACATTGTACCAGCCGCCAAAATGCATTGCGGCCTTGCCGGCAACGGAGCCTATGTTCACAATGCGTCCGGATCCCTTGGCGCGCATCCCGGGAAGGACCATCTGGCAAAGGCGCGCAAGGCCAAAGAGATTCACCTCAACCTGCCGGCGGGCGTCTTCCATCGGGACCGTCTCAATGGGGCCGAAGTACCCGTACCCGGCATTATTCACCAGGACATCCAGGTCTCCCACCACCTCCAGGCAGGCCTTGAGGGAGTCCTCGGAGGTGACATCCAGCGCCACGGGCGTAACCCCGAATTCCTTGAGCGGCTCCATAAGGGCCACGCGGCGGGCGGCGGCAAACACGGTGTGCCCCATGCGGGCAAGCTCCGCGGCGGCGTCATAGCCAATTCCGCTGCTGGCTCCGGTAACAAGGATCCTGAGCGGTTTAGAAGTATTTTTTCTCATTTCTGTAAAGTGCCAAAAAGATGAAAATCAGTATTGTAAATGCCCACAGGGATGACCCTCCGTAACTGAGGAGCGGCAGCGGGATGCCGATAACCGGCATAAGTCCCACGGTCATACCCACATTGATGAAAAGGTGCATGAATATGCACGCCGCAACGCAGTACCCGTATATGCGGGTGAACTTGCCCCTGCAGCGCTCCGCATCCATTATGAGCCTTGCGATTAGCCACACATAGAGGCTAATCACTATGAGGCATCCAAGGAAGCCCCATTCCTCGCCAACGGTGCAGAAGATAAAGTCCGTGGACTGCTCCGGAACAAAGCCGAAGGTGGTCTGTGTGCCTTTCAGGAAGCCCTTCCCCAGGAGCCCGCCGGAGCCTATTGCAATCTTACTCTGGTTCACGTTGTAACCAACTCCCGCAAGGTCCTCCTTCAGTCCCAGCAGAACCTCTATCCTTCCCCTCTGGTGCGGCTGCAGCACGTTCTGGAACACAAAGTCAGTAGAGAACACCATGATGGTTCCGGCAATGAAAACCCCGCAGCAGAGCGCAAGGAACCTGTCCTTGCTCTTATATGCCTGCCAAAGGAGGAACGGCAGTGCGGCAAAAGTGAGGCCTATGAGCACCCAAACCGGCTTGATCTTCAGGATGAAGCCCCAGAAATAGTCTTCCGTTTCATCGGCCTGAGGAACCCAGGGGCGGAGCGCCAGTTTATCCATCTCTCCCTGCACAAGGTCTCCGATCCACCCAAGAAGGAGAGGGAACAGCGCCATCAAAAGCACAAAGCCGCCGCCAAGAAGGAGTCTCTTTTTCATGCGTGAAGGCTCGCTGAGGGCGCAGCTCAGAAGCAGTATCCCAATCATTATGAGAAGGGTGGTATAGGCCCCGGCGGTAAGCGTCCCCACAAACAGCAGGATAATAAGGCCGATAGCCGCCAGCCACCACCCGGAAAGCCCTTCCCTGTAAAGCACGAAGATGAATCCGGCATACACCAGGGCGCTGCCGGTCTCGCTCTCCGCCACAATCACAAGCATTGGAAGGCCGATTATAGCCGCCGCAATGAGGAAGTCCCTTGGCCGGCTCATCTTGAACCACTGCTGGCTCATCACCAGCGACAGCAGCAGCGAAGTGGTTATCTTTGATATCTCCGCCGGCTGGAAGCGTATGGGCCCAAGGTCAAACCAGGAATGTGATCCCTTCACATCTGAGGAAACGAATATCACCAGCACCAGAAGCCCCAGCACAAAGGCGTAGAACACCGGCGCGCCACCCTCCCACAGTTGCGGCGGTAGTACCCATAGGATAAGCGCCGCAAGGCCGAAGGATGTGAGTATCCACACAAACTGCTTCCCGGCGCGGGAGCTCCAGGAAAGCAGGGACCCCGGCTCCGAGCTATGCGTGGCGGCGTAAATATTGAGCCAGCCAATAAGTACCAGCACCAGGTACGTGCCGATAAGCCACCAGTCCACGGACTGCCGGGTATGGGTGCGCCGCTCAGTCATGTTTTACGCGGTCCATCAGGTTGGTTTCCATCATTCTCTTTTCCAGCTCCGGCCGGGATGTTTTGCCCTTGAGGTATTTCTCGGCCATGAGCGAGGCGATGGGCGCGGCGTAGGCCGCCCCAAAGCCGCCATTTTCCACATAGGCCGCCAAGGCAATCTTCGGGTTGTCCTTGGGCGCAAAACAAATGAACACGGAGTTGTCTGCACCGCGCGGGTTCTGCGCCGTGCCGGTTTTTCCGCAAATATCCAGCGAGTCCACGTGGGCCACCCTGGCCGTGCCGCCGGCCCCGGCGGGGGCATTTACCGCCAGCCACATTCCCCGGATCACCTTGGGGAAGTGCGTGGTGTCCACCAGGGTGTACTGCCTCTCATAGAAGCGCGGGTCAATCTCCACCCCTTCCGATGCCTTTACGATGTGTGGAATATAGTAGTGCCCGCGGTTGGCGATGGTGGCGCAGAGGTTGGCAAGGTGCATGGGCGTTGCCAGAATTTCTCCCTGGCCGATGGAAAGGGAAATCACCGTGGTGGAGTTCCAGCGCCCGCGGCCATAGGAGCGGTTGTAGGTGCGCGAAGAAGGGATGCTGCCGGCAAGTTCGGCGGGGAAGTCGCTCCCCAGTTT
>OMQK01000273.1 GCA_900313205.1 uncultured Bacteroidales bacterium
CGCTGTGCGGATAGGATTGAGATAAACTTCCAGATCATCGGCCTGCTTTACCTCAGCGATGATGTAAAGCGCGTGGAAAAACTTGTCCAGCAGGTTGGTGTTGAACATAATGTACTTTCCATCGGCACTCTTCAGCACTTTCCCTTCTTTCTTTAGCTTGACGAAGATGGTCTCCAGATACATCTTCAGGATGGGGTGCTTGAGTACGGATTGCTTGTTCTTGAATTTCCAGCTCTCGGGGATGGTGCTGTTGGCAATGTCTTCCAGGAACTCCTCGCAGGCGTCGATGTTCTCGAAGTAGAAATCGCCCATTTTAAAGCTCCTTTCCATTGTCTTTCGGATGCTCCCGTAAGCGCGGAGCTCCTTAAGCGTTCCCCAGGATACGCCCGTGAACTTGCCGGTATTGGCATCTTTTTCAAACCACCCATATACGGCTTCACCGGAAATGGTGGTATAGCCAGTATCGAAGGCTTTGAATTTTACCCATCGTTCCGTAACCTGCCGGCCCTTACTATCGGTCGTGTATCCACTCCAGTTCAAGGAGAGGATTTCTGATGAATTGGCCCGATTGCGGATTTCTTGGGAAGAGGGTTCCTGATCTGTGCCACTGAGCACGTCCTGGAGTTCTTTGAGATAGGCACCGTTGCGAAGATTGGCAACATAGCCGATACGGAGGAGGCCATCATAGGCCTTGGGGGAAGCATTAATTTCTTCCATGATATTCGTCCCTTTCGCCCCGGACATTATACTTGGCTTCAAGTCAGACCCGGCGCGAAAGGGAGGGCAATGTCTGCGAAGCCTCTGAAAGATGGGACCATTCGCCCATCTGTTTTCAATTCAATATAGGTGGAGCCGACAATCATGGCTCACGTCAGCAAATATAGCACATCCTTCCGATGTTTGCAAATGAGAAAGCGGTGTCGCTTCGCGACGATATATGCCCACCCGGTCGCTGACGCTCCCTTCCCACCCATAAAGGGAAGCGGTCAAGCCCTCTTTGCACTGCTGTCAGGAGCAGGGCCTTCGGGCGCACACAAGGCCTCCCGCGCAGCCCTGCACCCGCCATCAGCACAAAGAAGGCTTAGTTCAGGTCACTGTCGCACCTTGCGCGGCCGTGCCCTCCGCCATGTCCCCCCTAGGTTCCCCTCAAGGAAGGACGGACCCTACGATCCAGCGCCGCCCCGGCCCCGCCCGCATATAGTTCAAAGTACGTACATCCTTCCCCCACATTCCTCCCAATCAGCCCACGCAGGAACCCGGCAAGGTTTGCCTTGCCGCCCGGATACCTCAGTGGACTCTTTGTAACCATACCCAATAGGCGTTTAAAACACTGAGCCCTAATCGCTTGCGGATTCGTCCGCAAAGTTACTAAAAAAGCACGACATATCCGCGGTTGGCTCTGGGGTATTATGGGAAACTTGCGTAACTTTGTCCTCAAGAACACAAGTATGAGTACGTTGCCAGAAATATACAAGGAGTTGGAAGAGAAGCGGGATTTGGAATTCCCGTCATTTCTCTTTGGCGGCTCTTCTTTAGCAGAGGAGGAACTATCTGCTGCACAGCTTGAGTACTTTGCGTGGTTGAATATGGATATGGTTGATTCGTGGACAGTGCTTAAGGAGGGAAAAGAGCAGCGGATCTCTTATCTGAAAATGCGGGCGGAAGCGACAGCCAATCCAATTCTGCAGTATAGGTACAACCTTTTCCTCTATGCACTGACAAAGGATAACCGGTATGCAGGAAAGAGCATTGACGCTATCATTGCCTGTTTGCCGTCATTGCTGTATGATGACGAGAAACTCTTTTCTTCTCATTCAGATTGGGCGGTAAGGGATCTAATGAAAATGTCCCAACGGATTAAAGACAAACTACAAGATGCTTTCACGGCTCTATGGCCCATACTGGAATCCCAGCAATACGGATATAAAACGAAGCTGGAGATTCTTGGACAGGCTATGGAAGTGGGATTCTTTGGAGCCGCAGATGCTCCCGGAATTGTTGAAATCTGTCAAGTCGTATTCCCCGATACAAAGGATGGCTGGCGAGAGAAATGCTGCTTCATTGGACTACATTATGCGGCAAAGATGCAGAAGGCCGGAACTCGGTATTTGGCAATCTTCAATGAGTGGCTGGGCGATGTGGAAATGTCTCAACTCGTTGACATCGGCAGCGATCCGAATAGTATCCTGCTGCCACACCAGAACCATTATCATCTAAGACAAGCGATTGTTTTTTATAAACATGCGGGCAATAACGAGAAGTTGCTCGAGGCACAAAGACAGTATAAAGAAATTGGCCCCAAGTTACGTTACCTGCATTTCCGACAGAGCAAACCGATAAATAAACACGTTGCCCAATACTTTAGAAATCTGAAAAGACTTTTGCTAGATACTCGCCCGGACTTGATTGTTTTGAGTCTGGTTACCCTCGAGGGATATCTTTTCCCGTCCGTAGAACTATTAAGAAAGTTTGCAGAACGTTATTCGGCTAAAGATAATACACCCTTGTTCGAGCCGGCGAAGGTGGACATCAATAATAACACCCATAAAGAGACATCGGCTGAGCACAATTTGTACAGTTTCTATGACACATGGATCAAGAACATATTGCGTCTGTTTATTATGGATATACTCCTTTCGGCAATCGCAAAAGGCAAACTGACTTACGGTAAGTTGCGTAATGAGCTGATGAG
>OMQK01000175.1 GCA_900313205.1 uncultured Bacteroidales bacterium
GTCCAGAAGCTCCGGATCATCAATGCCGGCTTCTTTCAGAAGGGATGCAAAGTACTCCTTTGGACAGGCCGGGAAAAACTTGTCTTCCGCATAATGGTGGTGAATGCCATTAGAGAAGAATACCCTCTTGGCATATACCAGGAAGTCCTGCCACTCAGGGCTGTCCTCCACATTGGTTTCAAGGATGGCCTCAATGGCGTGACGAACCCTGAGGTTGTCCTTGCAGTTCTGGTCCCAGAGTATGTCACGGCCGTATTTTGCAGCCTCTGCAAGATGGAATGCATACTCTTTCTGCTGCAGCGAGAGATTCTCCCATCCAGGAATCTGGTACCGCATGACCTTCAGGTCTGCGAATGAATCTATGGTGTACTTGAAATCATTCTGGGCTTTCCGGCCGGGGCCCGAACATGCGCCGGCAAGGGCGGCGGCTCCTATAACAATCATCATTCTAACAATATGTTTCATACGCATAGCTTGTACGTTTTGCACAAATATATAAAAAAAACACTAACTTTGTATGATACAATGAAGTATTTACTCAAAATACCCGGAGTCCTTTTGCTCCTTGTCCTTATGGCACTGGCACCCTCCTGCGCCAAGGATCCGTATTTTGACATAGACTCTTCCGGAAAGGAAGCCACACCGTCTGGCCCTGATACAAAGGGCCGCGTCTCTCCCGTCATAGACCGCAATGTCATGATAATGATCTCCGGCGGCAGGAATTCCCTTTCAGGCTATCTGAAGACAGACCTGGATGAACTGGAGGCCAGCGAAATCCCCGTGGGAAAATATGCTTCCGGTAACGTTCTTGTCATTATTTCCCGTATCGGTTACAGCAAGACCACTGAAACACCTTGCGTAATGTACAGGGCGTATCGTGATAAGGACGGGAATGTGAAGAGGGACACTCTTAAAAAGTGGGGCGGATTTACCCCCCTGTTTGGAGAAAGCACCCTTAAGGATGCCCTACAGACCGTTGTAGATGAATTTCCGGGAAGCCATTACGGCATAGTGCTGTCTTCCCATGGCACCGGTTATCTCCCGGATGGCTATTATAAGGATCCTGAAGCATATGAGGCCGCTCACGGAGCAACTGTCCATACCTTTTCACTCAGGGGCCGCCGCAGTATAATAGGGGAGAAGTTCCCTCCCATCCCGGAATATCCTGCCGTAAAGTCAATCGGCCAGGACGATGACCCCACTCCCGTTGAGATGGAACTGAGGGCATTCCGTGACGCCATTCCGTGCCACATGGATTATATCCTCCTGGATGCCTGCCTGATGGGCTGTGTGGAGGTAGCGTATGAGCTCAGGGATAAGGCCCGTATCATTGGCTTCTCTCCAACGGAGATTCTCGCCGACGGCTTTGACTACAAACTCATCGCGTCCCGTCTCCTTCAGGAAGAGCCGGACCCGGTGCAGGTGTGCAAGGACTATTTCTACCAGTATAAGAAGCCGGACGGCACTACATCCTCCTCATCGGCATATGCTACAATATCGGTGGTAGATACTGAGCATCTTGATGAACTTGCGGATGTGTGCCGGGATATCTTCGAGAAATACCGTGAAAAGATAAATGCGGTTAATGCGGGAAAAGTACAGATTTATTATCGTATGGACAGGCATTTTTTCTACGACCTCAGGGATATCGTGGCAAAGGCCGGGGCTTCCGCAGAGGACCTCGCCGTACTGGATGAGGCTCTTGGAAAAGTTATAGTATACAAGGACCATACAGACTATTTCTTCAGCATTCCCATAAAGGACAACACCTATTCCGGTCTGTCAATGTATCTTCCTCCCAAGGGCTCGGAAGTCCTGGATAAGTTCTATAAGGAGAATCTGGACTGGAACGCCGCAACGCAATTAGTTAAGTAACAGGATATGAAAGAATTTGTAAAAACCATGCTGGCGGTGATCTGCGCACTCATCGTGCTCAGGATCCTTGCCTTCTTCCTCATGATCATATTGTTTGCCGGCGCCATTGCCGGCGGCTCCGGTGCTCCTCTTCCCAAGGAGGGCGTGCTGGATGTGGATATGTCCAAATTCGTCATCACGGAGCAGACTCAGGAGAATCCCGTTCCTTCATTCTCCGCAGCCGGTATGCAGATGCCGGATGCACAAATCGGCCTTTTGGATGCTATCAAGGGCATTGAAGCCGCTGCCGCAGATCCCGGTGTAAAGTACATTCTGCTTCGCCCGGAAGGCGCAACCATGGGATTGTCTGACGCAGAGGAATTCCGCCGTGCGCTCTCTGAATTCCGCCGCAGCGGAAAGCCTGTCATTGCATGGCTGGAGTCTCCGGCAAACGGCTCATACTACATCTCAACGGTGGCAGACAAGATTTATCTCTCATCTTACCACGGCTTCAGCTATCAGCTTATCGGCCTGTCTTCACAGATGATGTTTGTGAAGGACATCCTTGACAAGCTTGGCGTGAATGTCCAGCTCATCCGTCACGGAAAGTATAAGAGCGCGGGTGAGATGTTCATTCGCAGCAGCGCTTCTCCTGAAAACCGTGAGCAGAACCAGGTCATGATCAATTCTGCCTGGAGGGTTATTACCGCCGCTATCTCTGATGCCAGGGAGATTTCCCCTGAAAAATTCAACGCCCTTGTGGATGACCTTGCACTTGCAGAACCTGAAGATTTCCTTGCCGCAGGCCTTGTGGATGGTCTTATGACACGCTCGGAACTTGTAGAGAAGCTTTGCACCCTTGCAGGTGTAGAGTCTGAGGCAAAGCTAAAGCTCATACCTTTTGCAGACTACGCCATTGCCAAGGTAAAACCCACCCTCAGGCCCAATGTGGCCATCATTTATGCCGATGGCGAAATAGTTGACGGTGATGATCTTATGGAAATTGCCGGAGACCGTTTTGTGCGTGAGATAAACAAAGTGGCAAAAGATGACGCCATCAAGGCCGTGGTACTTCGCGTGAACTCTCCCGGCGGCAGCGTGGCGGCATCTGTAAAGATCCGGACCGCCCTTGACAGCCTTCAGGCCCATAAGCCCCTTGTAGCCTCATTCGGCAACTATGCCGCTTCCGGCGGATACTGGATTTCCAACGGCTGCGAGAAGATTTATGCCGATGCAAATACAATTACAGGCTCAATCGGCGTATTCTCCATGATTCCGGAATTCTCCAAGGTCACAAAGAAGGTTGGCGTAAACTTTGAGTTCGTGGGCTCAAACAAGCACTCGGACATGTACAGCCTTATGCGCCCCTTCGACAAAGCGGAACTTGATTATCAGCAGGCAAGCGTGGAGGATATCTACGAGAGCTTTGTGAATCTTGTGGCCGATGGCCGTAAGATGGCTCCTTCTGCCGTTGACGCCATTGCCCAGGGCCGCGTATGGATGGGCTCTGACGCCCTTGAGATAGGTCTGGTGGATGAAATCGGCACCCTTCAGGACGCCATTGCGTATGCGGCTACCCTTGCCGGAATTGCTCCCGACGATGCCCGCATTGCAGCTTTCCCTGCACCTCTTACCTTTGCGGAGCAGCTAATGGAGAGCCTTGGCCAGAGTAATACTGAGCCTTCAATCCTTGCCGGTACTCCCTTTGAGGGCATGAGCGCGGAGGTCAGTTCAGTCCTTTCCGCCAAGCCCGGTAAGCCAATGGCCCGCATGCCTTACGCCTACGTTATAAAGTAATAGTGGATCCGTTCCTCAGGCAGGTGGCCTTACACTACTATGAAGGCCATCATATAGAGCAAACCTGCTTTGTTTTCCCTAACCGCCGTTCCCTGGTGTTTTTCAGAAAATACCTTGGGCTGCAGTTGGGGAAGCCCGTTATGTCTCCGCAGATGTATACCATCAACGATTTCTTCTACAGGGTATATGATGTCCACGCCACAGATAAGCTTCATCTGCTTCTGGAACTGTATGACTGCTACAAGGCCCTTAATCCGGAGGCGGAGCCTCTGGATGAATTCATGTTCTGGGGAGACGTTATCCTCAGTGACTTTGACGACATAGACAAGT
>OMQK01000256.1 GCA_900313205.1 uncultured Bacteroidales bacterium
TGGCCGCGTCGGTCATGCGGGCCTCGATGATCAGGAGAAGAACCAGGGTAGGTATGCCCTGGATGAAGGCGCCATACAGGTTCGCCGCCTTGCTGACCCATCTGCGCCGGCTGCGGAGCATGGCGCAGACACCCATGCCCAGCAGGGTTCCCAGCAGGATGGAAAAGAGGGTGATCTTCAGGGTTTCCAGAAGGCCGTTCACGATGAGTTTCCAACGGTTCTCCGCGATGAGATTCATTCTGAGGCGCTCCAAAAGGCTTATGCCGGAAGACGCTTCGCTGTCAAGGACAAAATAACCGCCGCGGCATAAATAGTAAGGGATGGTGAAGTCTACGGATTTCTTCCGTTCCTCCGTAACATACAGGCAAGCGCTCACAACATCGCACTGACCGGTATTAAGGGCGATGATGCCGGAGCCCAGATCCATGAAAGACATCTGGAAGTTCCTTCCGCTCCAGATGGCGAAACGCTTGAGTAAATCGGCATCCATACCCATCCACTCTCCGCCCTCTCCAAGGAAGCAAACCGGCTCCATGTTTACACCCGTAATGCATCTCAGGGGCTCCTGACGGGTGGTTTCTGCAGGGGAGGGCATAGGGGGAGCGGGTGTACCTTCGAGCCAGTGACTTATGACGGCTTCAAGCGAACCGTCGGCCATGGAGGCTTCAATGAAGCGGTTCATCTGGTCGAGCAGTTCCCGGTTGCCTTTCCGGACAGCAAAAGCGACGTCGAAACTGTCTTCTCCAAGAAAGGCCAATTTTATGCCAAGTCTCTCGCGGGCGCTTTTGGAAAAGGCCACCTCGTCCGTTACGTGGACATCGGCCAAGCCCTGTCGCACTGCCTGGATACCGTCGGCCTCTGAATTCACCCGGAAAAGGCTGATGTCTTCCCTTCCGGAGTATTTCGTGTCAAAATAATTGCCTGCCGATGTACTTAAGGTGTGGCCTGAGAGGTCTTCTTCCGATTTCATGTGCTCCGTCAAGGCCGCTTTTGGGGAGCAGGCGGCTGAACCTAAAACGATAGCGGCGCCGGCGAGCAGGTGCAGCAGGGTCGGTTTAAATTTGTACATGTCTAAGATAGTTCTGAGGTGCGTTAATAGCCGCTGCAGCCATGCGTATTACGCGGCGGGATAATGACAAAGCGACAAGGTGGAAGAAACTTCATCCTTACTTTTCGGAAGGATGAAGCTTCCCGTGTAACTTAAGGCCGCGAAGGAGTGAGTCGAAGTCGGACTTGGAGATGTAAGTCACCCGCAGATAACCGTCACGCTCAATGACGAACTGGATTTGGTTTGTGAGGAGCGGTTTGTACTTGATTGCCTTGACGGTTTCAAGGTTTTCTCCGGGAAAGAAGGGCTTGAAACTGCCCTGGATTTCCCGAGTGGTGCCATTGGGCTCCTTGAAAAGGGTCTTGAGCTCTTCCATAGTCGCGACGGCGCCGGTGATGTTCTCTCCAAGCGGGATGTAGAGCTGGTAAACGGGGTCCAGATTGATTTGTACAGTCCTATCTCCGATTCCCATTTCTCCCAAATGGAGCCAATAATAGTTATCCCCCTCGACAGGGATGTTGACTATCTCCACCGAGTCACCGGTATTCTCGTCTTCAACAGATACGATATCTATTACAGTGGGAAGTTTGCTTGTCTGGGCAAGCAGGCCTGCGGCGCAGAAGAGTGCGACAAAAAGGATAATGGCTTTTTTCATAGACTTATAAAAATATCTATAAACATATTGCAGATTTAGGCTTTGACCACTCATTTGAGTTGACGTTTCAAGCCTTGTTTTGCAAATATACGATTTTTTCTGTTGCAAATTAAAAATGGTTTAGTTTCGCCTTGAGCCTTTGGCGGGCTTAGGTGACGGTGGCGTGGGAGATTCCTCTGGATGAAAAGACCATAGACTCCGTAGCGGTTCAGGCTTGTACGTACAGGAGACACCTCGTCATAATGGACGATAGTGTTCTTCATAATGCTTGAACGGGTATCTGATGGGTGTAAATATAGCAAGAATCTGCGATATTGGAAGAAATTGGGCAAAAATAGGTAAAAGAATCCGCATGAAAGCAACTACCTTTGCCACATCAAACATGAGCGATATGAATATCAAATCCATCTTCACAGTCTGCACCGCATCCCTGATGCTGCTTGCCTGTCAATCAAACAAAAAAACAAATATGAGCACACTGATGAACCTTACCCAGGAGTGGGACAAGACCTTCCCCAAGTCCGAACTGGTGAACCACTGCAAGGTCACCTTCCACAACCGCTACGGCATTGAGCTTGCGGCCGATATGTATGTTCCCAAGAATGCGGAGGGGAAACTTCCTGCCATTGCGGTGAGCGGCCCTTTTGGCGCCGTCAAGGAGCAAAGCAGCGGCCTTTACGCCCAGCACATGGCCGAGCGCGGGTTCCTGACCATCGCCTTCGACCCGTCCTTTACGGGCGAGTCCGGCGGAGAGCCTCGCAGGATGGCGTCTCCAGACATCAATACGGAGGATTTCCTGGCGGCAGTGGATTTCCTTTCCACCTGTGACCTGGTCGATCCTGCACGCGTCGGCATCATCGGTATCTGTGGTTTTGGTGGAATGGCGATCAACGCTGCAGCACTCGATCCCCGCATCAAGGCGACCGTAGCCAGTACGATGTACGATATGAGCAAGGTCAACGTGGAAGGTTATTTCGCCAGCGAGGACACGCCTGCGCAGCGCCAGGAAAAGCGCCGTGCCCTGGCCGCCCAGCGCACGAAGGATTATGCCTCAGGCACATATGAGCGCGCCGGCGGCGTGGTCGACCCGCTTCCGGAAGATGCGCCCTCGTTTGTCAAGGATTATCATGCCTACTACAAGACCCCGCGCGGCTA
>OMQK01000001.1 GCA_900313205.1 uncultured Bacteroidales bacterium
AGGTTGCCCTCGATGGCGGCAATCTTGTCCACGTTCACGTCAAGGGCTGCCGATGTTGCTTCGTCAAAGCCGATGAGCTTGCAGCGCATGAAGTAATCGGCCACCTTGTCCTTCAGGGCCTCAACGGCGGCAAGGGCATCGGCGGTCTTGTCCCCAAACGGGAACACTTCCTTTGTGCCGGCTTCCTTCCAGGCCTTGAAATCTGCGCAGGCGGCGTAGAATGCCTCAATCTGGTCTGCGGTGATGCCGGGCACGCCGCTGCGGTCTATGGCCGATGAAATGCCTGCTATGGTCTCTATGAGTTTTGCAAGGGCCTCGTCCTCCCCTGCCGATGCCGGAGTGATGATGCCGTCACCGTTGAAGAGGGTGCCGGCGAAGATCTTGGTGAAATCGGCCGTATCCTCTACAGAAACGGACTCCTTCTCCTCCCCAAGGTTTTTCAGGATCTGGCGGGCCGATGAAAGGAGCCTTGCGCCGTCAGGATCCTCCTCGTTGAAAGCGGAGAATTCCAGAACGTCACGGCCTTCCAGGAGAAGGTCTGCGTCCTTGATTACGCGGGTGAGCCACTGGGCGGTCTTGATGACCTCATCTACGCGGATTTTGCCGTCTGCGTCCACGTCAATGTACTTGAGGGTCTTTTCATCAAACTCAAGGCCTTGAGTGGGGCAGCTGAGGACCGTCCACATTTTGCGGTCAAGTTCCCCAAGGTGACGGATATCATCTCCGCTTTGGATATTCACACGTACGGTTCCGCCTACTGAGGCGAACTTCCAGGGATAGGAGGTTGAGGCTTTCTTTTTCATAAAAAATATGGTTTTTATATTGTCATTTCGAGCGTAGTCGAGAAATCTCCTTCTCTCATAACAAAACTGTTACCTACAAATTTAAATAAAAAATTTTGCAGGTCAATAAAAAAATTATAACTTTGCAGCCCATTTAGAAAAAGGAGGTGTAAAAGCATGATCATCGTACCCATTAAAGAAGGCGAAAATATTGAAAGGGCTCTGAAGAAATTCAAGCGCAAATTCGAGAAAACCGGAGCAGTCCGTGAGCTTCGCGCACGCAAAAACTTCGAGAAACCTTCAGTGATCAAGCGTATGGCTCATCAGAAGGCCATATATGTACAGCATCTGCGTCTCCAGGAGGAGCAGTAATCTGTAACACCTTCACAATAAAATCAGGCGTCCCATCACGGGGCGCCTGATCTTTTTACCAAATATTAACTAAACCAACTTAAAACTAACCTGTTTTAGTTAATGCAAGCCGCGTGCCAAACTTTACACGTTGTGTTCATGCTCCACCTCTGCGCGGGCGCGTTCAACGCTCTTGGAACGCTTGAGGACAAAGCCTGAGCCAAGGTATTTGGTGCGTACATCTTCATCGGCGGCAAGTTCCTCAGGCGTACCTGCCTGAAGGATGACGCCCTCATAAAGAAGATATGCGCGGTCCGTGATGGCAAGGGTTTCACCCACGTTGTGGTCCGTAATGATAACGCCGATATTGCGGTATTTCAGCTTTGCGATAATGTACTGGATGTCCTCCACGGCAATGGGGTCAACCCCGGCAAAGGGCTCATCCAGGAGGATGAATTTGGGATCTACGGCAAGGGCGCGGGCAATCTCGCAGCGGCGGCGCTCACCGCCGGAAAGCTGGATACCGCGGGACTTACGTACCTTTGACAGGTTGAACTCATCTATGAGCCTTTCCATACGCTCTACCCTCTGGGCCTTAGTCATTCCTTTTGTGGAGGAAGAGATTTCCATTACGGACATGATATTGTCCTCTACGGTCATCTGGCGGAACACGGATGCTTCCTGGGGAAGGTAGCCGATACCGCTCTGTGCCCTCTTGTACATGGGGAGGGTGGTGATGTCTGTGATGTTACCTTCATCGTCCTGGAGGTAGATATTGCCGCCATTGGGCTTTACCTGACCGGTAATCATATAGAAACTGGTGGTCTTACCGGCACCGTTAGGGCCAAGGAACCCCACTATCTCTCCCTGCTTCACTTCCATGGATACACCCTTCACAACGGTACGGACACCGTATTTCTTTACAATCTTATCTGCAATAAGTTTCATAATCCATTACTTAGTGTCAAGTCCCATCTCTGCAACAAATTCACGGACGGCGGGATTCTTTTCCATTAGGTCCTTGGCCTTTTCTTCAGGCATATACGGGACTTTCTCTGCGTTTTCCGGCTCCGGGGTTACGGCAACCACAATGTTCACCTTGCGGCAGGAAAGGAGGTCACGGAGTTTTGTCTCCAACTCACGCTGCATCTTTTCCTCCACCCACTGCTTCTGGGCCTCGTTCATCACCACAAATTCCACAACTTTCACGCCGGCGTCTTCACTCAGATTGATCTGGCCGCTGGAGAGCATGCTGGCAAGGCGGGGCTTTGAGGTATACTGCCCTGCAAGTTCCTTCCACTTGAGACGCACGGTGTCGTCGTCCGGAAGGCGGGGGTCAGTGTTACCGGCAGCAGCATCGTCACTCCCGGCCTGATCGGGGGTCTCTTTCTCCACTGCTATGGCGCTTATTGACAGGGCCGATCCCGTCTTGGGAGCCCTGCGGCGGGGTTGTGCAGAGGCGGGAGATGGCCGGTCGGGGCCGGCCATGACGGGTTCGGCGGCCTTCGTCACAGGCCTGGCGTCATTCCCGGCTTGAGGCTTGGCGTCATTCCCGGCTTGAGGTTTCGCGTCATTCCCGGCTTGACCGGGAATCTCCTTCGGCTTATTCTGCAGGAAGCAGAGCCTCATGAGAGTGAACTCTATATGAAGGCGGGGGTTGACCGCTGCCTTGTAGCCTGATTCGCAGGCAGTGGTAACTCCAAGGGCCTGATAAAGGAACGCCAGGGGGCAGCGTGCGCCTTGCTCTGCGTATTTCTTCTTCAGGGAATCCGGAAGTTCCAGAAGCGGCTCCAGGCCGCCAGTCTTTGCAACTACAAGGTTCCTAAGATGCTCGCTGAGGGAGCCCACAAAATGGAGGGCATTGAATCCCTTTGCAAGAACCTCATCAAGGATGGTGAAGCACTTTGCATAGTCTCCCGCAAGGGCAGCGTCCACAATGGAGAAACTGTATTCGTGATCCAGAACGCCAAGGTTGCGCTTTACGTCCTCATAACTCACAGAAGTGCCGCAGAAGGCCACCGTCTGGTCAAAGATGGTGAGGGCGTCACGCATTGCGCCATCGGCCTTGGAGGCTATCACGTGAAGGGATTCGTCGTCTATGGTTACGCCTTCCTTTTCCGCTATTCCGCGCAGGTTTTTCACCATATCGGAGATGCTGATACGGTTGAAGTCGTAGGTTTGGCAGCGGCTGAGGATGGTGGGGAGTATCTTGTGCTTTTCCGTTGTGGCCAGGATGAAGATGGCGTGTGCCGGGGGCTCTTCCAAGGTTTTGAGGAAGGCGTTGAATGCGCTCTGGGACAGCATGTGCACCTCATCTATGATGTACACGCTGTACTTTCCAACCTGGGGCGGCACCTGCACTTGCTCCATAAGTGTTTTGATGTCCTCTACGGAGTTATTGGAAGCGGCATCAAGTTCATGGATGCAGTAGCTGCGGCCTTCCTTGAAGGAGACGCAGGATTCGCACTCCCCGCAGGGCTCCATATCCGGCCCGGGATTGGCGCAGTTTATCATCTTTGCAAAGATACGCGCCGTGGTGGTCTTACCCACGCCGCGGGGCCCGCAGAAAAGGTATGCGTGCGCCAGCTGCCCTCTCTTTATGGAGTTTGACAACGTCCTTGCAATTGTGTCCTGGCCGATAAGGGTCTCGAAGGAGTCCGGCCTGTACTTCCTGGCAGATACAATATACTCGCTCATAGATTACAAAGATACAAAAAAAACTGCTGTATACTCCTCAGGTGTCATAACAGAAGGGCATCTCCAGTCTTTAAGCAATGAAGTTGTTATCTTGAAGTCTTTGGGGTTATGAGTCAGAATACAATTACACCCCGCCGAGACAGCGCATTGCGCCTGAAAGATATCTTCAATATCCGGTCCGTCCAGAAACAGTGACTTGTCAAACTGTTCCCCATCCATCGGCAAAACTTTTATTATGGAGGATAACTGCTTGAGGGTTATGACTTTCTCAACGTTTGAAAAAGCCTTCCTGAGGATATAAGCGATGTTTGCCATAGTAAGAAAAGAGGTGCATAACTCCACCTTGCCGTCATCTCCTCTCTGAAGAATCTCAAGGCACGGCTGGTAATTGCCCCTTTCAAGTATTATATCCAGGATAATATTTGTATCCAGAAAGAGTCTGTCCATCACTTTGACAATATATACATTGCTCTGTCATCGTTAGGATCGATGCTGTCAAGGACCCTTTTTGCAATGCCCACAAGGCCGATTACCCTAGGGCTTGTCACAGATTTTGGAATAGCAGGCGCACGCTTTTGAGATTCCTCTTTCAGTAGCGTCTCAATGTATTGTTTCAAGGACACTCCTTTTCCCCTGGCTTGAACAGTCAGGGCTTCAAACACGGAAGGATCAAGGTCAATAAGTTTGCGTCTTTTTTGAGTTACCGTCTGCATATATACTTTTTGCAAAGATATATATATTTCTGTCAAAAAACAATAAAAAAAGGGCTGCCCTGTAATGAGTCAACCCTTTTTTCGATATTATTATAGTCCAATTAAAGGGCTATACTTTGTTTTGCTGTCTTCTGAGTCTTGTTTGAGGCGCTTGCTTTAACATACTCCATTAGAGTATCGGAACGGGCGGAGAGTACAACGGTCTGAGGTTTCGCAGAACTATTAACACTCTTCTTAACCTTCTTGGAAGGCTTTACAGGTGATGACTGACCGTTGTTTGCTGTAATATCAGCCGGCAACTCGAACATCTGAGCCAAGTCATAAACATCCTCATCGCCTACACCGTACAAGGTGAAACCTATGAAATCGCCATAGGTGGCGTTGGAAGTCAGAGGAATCAACGTTGCAGCGTTTCCGGAGAGAACAGCATACGCAACCGGAACTCCGTCACCCCAATAATAAACAGTCTCATTGTACAGAATATTACCGTACAGAGCAACATCTACGTCTATATATTCAGGCTCGTCAGTATCAGAAACATCGATAGAAACAGTAGCCACGCCATCCTGCTCAGAGAGAACGAATGCGTCTGAATCATAGTCGTACTGGGCAGCGAAGCTGAAAGGTGTTCCACCGATACCGGTCACCTCATATGTGTAACCCTCGACGGCAGGAGAAACAGTCCATACTTCTTCACCCACATTCCAACTGCCAATCCACTTATTGTAGGCATTGATATCGGTAGGAGCTTTGTCCAATACTTTGCCAAGAAGGCTTGTAAGGTTAGTGTACGTGAGTGAATAACCAGCATACTGTCCCTCCATAATGAGAGCATACCATTGTAAACCGTCTATCTGAATTTCTGCGCCAGAAGTGAGTGTCAGAGCAGGCAATGAGACGGAAAGATGATCAGAGCCCTCGTCTGTAAGCCTGAATGACATCTGATATGATCCGTTCACACCAGAAGCGCTTGAGCCATTCATATAGTAACCACGGATCCCAACCTGAAGAGGTCCGTAAGACTGATGTGTCGTTTGGAAGAGATTGGATTGGGGAACAATATACATTTCTCCATTGGAAGCGCTGTAATTTGCGACAATCTTGTCTGACCAACCACCGACTCCGGAAATATAGTAAGTAGATCCGTCAACGTTAGGGGTTATGAGCCAGGTGTCAGTAACTGATCCATCCCTGTCAACATTCCAAGCGCCAAGGTAGTCTTCATAAGTAGGGATATAAGGTGCAACCTCAAGAACGTTAGGTAGCGGGGTATATACGCTGCTGGCAAGTCCAATGCTTCCGGAGGTCAGATTCCATCTGAGGAAATACATACTTGAGAAGACATCGTCAGCACTTCCGGCACGCAGATCGATAGTTCCGTTGGGCATAAGTGCCATCGTTGCCAACTTTGCTTCAGTGTCGTTGGTAACATAACCATTGGCCATAATACCAGAGAGGTAGTACTGGTACTGATTGCTTCCGGATGTGAATGCATTACCTATTGCCTGAACAGGAATAACAAGTTTTCCCTTACTGAATATACCGGACACAGACACTTCGCCAACGCCGGTAAGGGATGTTACATTATTGATACCAGTAATGGTATAGGATACACCAGCCTCATCCTGGGCAACTGTCCAGACGCTTGACCCGCTGCTTGCTTCAATGATCCACTTGCCAAGGAAATCATCATATGCGGCATCAACTGCAGGATCCGGACGGGTAGCATCCACAACAGCGTATTTTCCGCTGAAACGTGCATACTGGTCTACGCCTACTACAACAACCTTGTTAGTACCATAAGGGAACTGTCCGTCAAATGTGGCGTCGCCTGATCCCACATAAGTGTAATCTGCGAAGATTTCGTCCCAAGAATAATTGCTACGATAGTATGTAATATCATACTGAAGGTCATCTACAGATGAGATTGCAGTCTGCTTGACAAGGGCCAGGAATGCTTCTTCTGATTCAAGGTCTTCAAGTTGGGCAGAAGTGAAAGGAATAACCATATATGCGGCTTCCTCAAGCTCCGCAGAAGCGGCGACAGAGACCTCTTCCTGATCGTCTTCCTCAGAATAACCAGAATAGGTAAGGGTCCAGCCAGCTTCATTTGCAAGATCAAACTCGGAAATCTCAGCAGCATACACATCAAATGTGTACTTAGCAATGGCGGAATTGGGAATAAGGGCCTTTACCCAACCCTTGAACAGGACTTCCTTGCCAACCAAGGCGTCGATATTCAAAGCGTCGACAGGGTCTTCAATCACCATCTTGAATCCAGAATAGAGAGCGCTATTGAGGATATATTGACCGGCATCGTCCTTGGTCACCGTTCCGTTCAGGGACGTGAGGAAATAGGTGAAACTGGTATAACGATAATAGCGGAAAGCCTTTTGCTCGTCAATAACGGCAGGCTCTGCTTCTGCGTCAACATCAGCCTCGGCGTCTGCAACATATGTAAGATTCAGGTCATCAGTCTGTTTCTTACCGCTTACGGTCACAACAGTCTGGGGTACCAGTCCTTCTGCCTCAACCCAGATAAAGCTGGTGCCGTCAGAAACAATGGCGCTGGTCTTGGATGCAGCAACAACAGTGACTTTGCTGAGAGTGACATCTGTACCATCCTCCAACTGAGCTAAAGAGGCGGGATTTGTTGCAACTTCGGATGAAGGCTGCTGCAGGATTGTGTACTCTTCAATAACCTCATCAGTTGCGTGGTCTGTAAGGGTGACAATACCTACACGGTATGAACCGGTAGTGTTAGCTTTAGCAACAATGTTAAGCTCATCAACGCGAGCAACCTTGGTGTTAACCACAGACAGCCATTCTGTTGCATCTGCGCTGATTGTTACGTCATACTCCTTGTTGGTGGTAACGGTGAGAGGAATCTCGCCGCCGGTAGCGGGAACCTGAGCGGAGACATCGGCCACAGCAGAAATTTCACCTTCCTCAAGGGAGATGACCTTGATGTTGGTCTTACCCTTGTTGTTGTCGGCGAAGACGAATATCTTGCCGGAAACCTCTTCAGAGGCAGCAGGAACACCGATGAGGATGTAACCGTGGAGAGCGTCTACCTTGGAGATGGTGGCAGTGATGCCTGCGGTAGCGCTGAGTACGTCTACGGTAATTTCATCGGCCTCAGATGCACCTTCAACCTCATACTCGATGGCGATGTTCTCACCAGCATTTGCGCCAACAGAGGAAAGGTCACCTTCATATTTGATCTTGAGGGCGAAGTTCTTCTCCTTGGGGATCTGAACCTCGGTCTCACCAACAACCAGGACAATGTAGTCATCGGTAGACTTTTCCTGATCGATGTAGGCCGATGTGAAGGCGCTGCCGTCGATTACGCTGAAGCCGAGGGGTTTCCAGGTTTCACCGTTGTCATAGGAGACGATGACCTTGCCTTCGGAGCTGGTGCCGAACAGAGGAGTGATACCCTGATCACCCTTGTCACCTTTGTCACCCTTGTCACCTTTGTCGCCCTTGTCGCCCTTGTCACCCTTGCCGGTAACAGGGATGGGGTTGCCGTCGCCGTCCTTGAGGAGTTCACCGTTGACGGTCCAGTAGTAGACGCCGCCGATGAGGGTGATGTTGATCTCGGGAGCCTGGGCATCCTTGCCGTCCTCACCGTCCTCACCGTCCTCACCGTCCTGGCCGTCCTGACCATCCTGGCCATCCTTACCGTCCTTACCGTTGGTAATAACGGAGGTGGTACCGTCGGAGAAGGTGATGGTAACACCATCGGCACCTTCGATGACAGATACTACAGTGAGTTTTTCATTCAGGGCTTTCACCAAGTTCTCAAAACCGGGAACGGTCTCCTTGTTGATTTTTTCCACTGCCTTTTCAAGGGCGGTAACCCTCTGGTCAAGTTCATCAATCTTGTTCTTGACATCAGTGAGGTCTGTTTCCTTGGCGCAGCTTACCGCTACAAGCGCTACCAGCGCTGTAAACAGTACAGTCCAAATGGATTTTCTCATAAATTAATAATATTTTGGGTTATAAATAATTATTGTCTAAAACCGTATACTGAGTCCTGCGCCAAGGCTGCCACCTAGTTGCGCATTGGCAGTTAAATAGTAAACATCCAGGCACAGCCATTTCCATCTGAAACCAAGCCCGAGGGCAAGGTGAGAGGGATAAACAGCTCCCTGGGAAGCATATCTGTAGCCGGCCCTTGCATATATCATATCCCAAAGGCCGTATTGGAGTCCGGCGGAAACGCCGAATTTTCCTGCAAAATAATAATCTGCATCAATGGCTGCACCAAGGGTGCCGGGGCCAAGCGCCAGTTCATAGGATGCCGCAAGACGGGCCGATGCCGGAAGCGGAGATGCCTGGCCGCTCTCTGACTTCACACCGGAGCCGAAGTTTGCAACACCCGCGGCAACGTTAAGGCCGCTGAGGCGGTACTGGGCCATTGCGGTGAAAGCCACGCCGGAAATGGAATAATCGGCCATAAGCCTCTGCTGAACGTATTTCACGGACAGTCCAAGGCTGAAGTGTCCGGCAAAGGATATTCCGGCGCCTCCTGCAACGATGAGATCATTGGGAGCGAAGCTGCCGTAGGAGCCTCCGAAATCCTTCACGGGGTGGAGTTGGTCCACCACCGCGGCGGAAATGGCGAATCCCTTTCCAAGACGTACGGCAACGCCGCCGCCAATGTTATTGGAAAGGGAGTGGCTGTAAATAACGCCAGCATCAACCTTCCCCACTGCCACCGGCAGCACTGCAGGATTGCCAAACGTGGAAAGCACGGCCGGACCGGAGGTCATTGCGCTTCCGGCGCCTGCCATTCCGCTCTGGGCAACGCCGCGGGGGAAGCCCAGGAAATCGAAGGCTTCATTGGCGGGGACGCTCTCCTGGGCATTTACAGTCCAGGAAACTGAGAGCGCTATGGCTGCATATATTATGTGCCGCACTTTCATCGTTTAACTATAGTATAAGTATAAACCTGTCCCTTGTATGTAACCTCCAGGGTGTATATGCCGGGAGCAAGGTTATCAAGTTCAAGTTCCAGCGGATTTGCCGCGCTTATTGTGCACACGGTCTCATAAACCACAACTCCGGAGGCCGATATTACGCGCACCGTGGCGGAATCCGGTTCAATGCCGGGGATTATGGTAATGGAGCCATCTGAAAGGACAGTGTCCCCTTCCAGCAATATCTCCGGTGCCCCAACTGGCCGCATCAGGACCGTAATAACCGCATCTACCCTCGCGCCAACATGGTCTTCGGCAGAAACCTTCACCTTGCAAAGGCCTTCAGAGACAGCCTTGATGGAAAGGACGCCATCTTCTGAGACCTCAGCTACAGCCACATCCTTGTTATTTGAAGAGGCACGGAACATGAGCTGTTCTTCGTCGGGATCATTAAAGAACTCATCCAACTTGAGGGTTATCACCTGTTCCTTCTCTTCCATAAGAACCACGGGAGCTTCTTTGAGAACAACTGGTTCTGTATTGGGCAAAACCTTAAATTGGATTGTGCGCACTTCACCTGCGCCCAATTCATCCACAACCCTGACAACCGCCAAGAAAGATCCCGGATTGAGGACAAGCGGGCACATGAGTTTGAACATATACAGTTCCTGAGAGCCGTTGTTTGATTCCAGGGCGGCCCTGCTTCCACGGGGATCGAAAGATACCGTCAGGGCATCTCCATCAGGATCTGAAAGCCGGATTGGCAGGCTCACAATCTCATGGTGACGGAATGTAAAACCACCATCGGGATAATTGTCAATCTCTATTTCAGGCTTGTGGTTTTCCTCAGTAACCATACTCTCAACAGGTGATAAGTCAGAATACTTCTTATCATAACTGTAAGCCACAACGGCGACATAGTACTTTGTGGAAGGCTTGAGGCCTGCAAGTACCACAGACTGGGGAGTGCCGGGGACATCGGAGGCGGAACTAAGCTTTGTGGAGTAAATGATGTCTGGTGCCGGATTCTGATAATCCACATCCTGAAGGGCCGATTCCTTAGTGGCAGCCAGTACCAGATAAGCATATGCATCCGTTGCGGAGAAGCCTACACGGATGTTATGGCCCGCCGCTTCCAAAACAATGTCACTCACCCTTTCAGGAGCGCTGGAACCGCCGTTCATATAGAATGATGCTTCGGCGTTCACAAGCGGTCCAATGGGTTTTGCCCCAGTTGTAGGGCCGATAGGCACAGCACCACCAAGAAGCCTTGCCCTGAGTTCATCGGCAGTAAAGCCCTGACCTCCGAAATATGAAGCAATAAGGGCTGCTACTCCGGAGACGTGAGGGCAGGCCATAGAAGTGCCGCTCAAAGACTTATATTGACCGGAAGAATAGGTGCTGGGGATATTTACTCCCGGCGCACATACGTCCACCCAATCTCCATAATTGGAGAAATTGGCCTTGGTTCCATTCTTATTGAGGGCACCTACGGAGATGCATCCATCATAGTTACCTGGAGAGCCGTAAGGGATATCTTCATTGCCGGCGGCAAATATAACTACTCCGCCCTTCATAGGTGACCCTGGCAGCTGGTTTCCGTTGTTGTCACAACCGGCATACTTGTTAAAGTAATCCACAGCCTGGGTGAAAGAACGCTCAGGATTCTGATGATAATATCTGGCGTATTCCAGTTCATTACCTTCTATCCTGCCGTTGTCGTCAAAGTCAAAATAGTTCCCCCAACTGTTCTGGGAGATATGGGCGCCTTTGTCGGCAGCCTCCTTGATAGCGGTTGCAAAACTGGGAGCAGAAACATCCTGACCATTATCACGGGTCTCAAACACCTGAAGGGACAGAAGGGTAACTCCTCCTTTCTTTGCTGCGGCGTTTCCGCCGGCAATACCGGTCACACCTATGCCGTTGTTGTTTACGGCGCCGATGGTACCGGCAACGTGAGTGCCGTGGGAATGCTGGACAATTGTAGAGTTTTTGCGTATATAGTTGTAATGGCCGCTAGCTGCGACATTGGCGGCAAGATCAGGATGATCCAACTGGATTCCACCATCAATCACAGCGACTACCACATTGGGATTGCCCATTGTGTAAGAATCCCATACCGGTTTGCAGTTGACATCATAATCAGGATAACTGGTATTATTCTGTCCCCACATCTGATTCCAGTAGGGATCATTGATTGTGACGTTCTGCTTATAGACTCGATTGGGCTCTACACTCAGGATACCCGGCACGGCTTCAAGGAGAGGCTTGGCGCTTGCCAGGGAAACATTGCGGTTGTATTCAACCAGATACCAGCGGTGAAGACCTTCGGCACGCGTACGTGGCTCGAATTCTCCGGCATCCGGGAAAAGGCGCTCGAAAGAAGAAACGCCGACGTGGGATACCAGATAACCAAGCTCGGGGGATTTTGTGCCCAGGGTACTTATGGAAGCACCCGCTTCAAGGCTGGCGGAAAGGTCCTCGCTAAGATAGACAATGGCGGCGCCGGGCACGATACTGGGGTTATCCAGCAAAGTGTACGTGGCCTCCGGCGCATCCATTCCCGATTTTATGGCGGGAATGGATGTGCTTTGAGGCATCTCCCTTGTACAAGAAAGGGTCAGCGCTGCCAGGATTGCGATGGACCGGACATTCAACTTCATCTATCTGCTATTTATGGAAGCGGACAAAAGATTTCTTGAAAATAGCGGGTACCTGATCATTGGTTTTAATTGATGAAGGGACAGCTGAAGTACCGGCCTTGCTTAAATTTGCAGGGATACTCAAATCTTCAACACCATTCAAACCATACCACCCGGCTGCGTAGTCGGCAGTGTCTTCTGTCTGATAATCCAACACAGTGAGAGCGGATGCGGCTACATCGTTACCCTGAGTATCTTTATAAGGAATAGGCTCTATAGTGGCCACACCGGCTTTGGACATTGTTCCAGCTGCCAAGATGCCATTTTCTTCGTCGCCATAACGAAGATTGTTTCCGTCAACACCGATAAAATAGTACTCATCGATGTCGTATTCGAACACTTTCTGGCAGATAAACAGTATGTCTCCGCTTTCTTCATCAAAAACCACGATAGGCTGAAAATAGTCGGCCAGCTCGCCAAAACCAGTATCGGTCATAACCAATGCCTCGCCAGGGTAATCTTCCGAAGCCGTGAATGTCAGGGTTCTGCCTGTAAGGTTCCAAGTACCAATCCAATCTTCATAGGTAGCTTTAAACTCTCCGGGATTGTCTCCACCGCCGGGATTGTCTCCGCCGCCGGGGTTGTCACCACCCTCTCCGGAAGGATTCAGGGCCTGCTTGATGACTACCTTACGCACATCATCGCCGGCCTTCCAGGTAACGGAACCCTCACGGGCCTCAGCATTGGGGTTCTTGGCAACACCTATGACAATTTCCTCATCTCCGGCAGTAACTGAAATCCAGTCCTGACCGTCAACGTCAAGGCGGACAGTTGCGTCTACCTTGTGGAACTTAAGCTTCAGGGATCCGCCATTATATCCAAACTCATACTCCGGCTCCCAGAAATAGTCACTGGGGGTGCCGGGCTGCTTGGCCTGAAGGCTGCATGACTGCTCACCGGACTTAATGGTCACGGTGGAGTAACGGGTATAGATGGAATTGTTGAGAGGAGCAGAGATATACACGAAACGACCGCGAACCTCAGTCCCCACCCATTCCGAAGAAGCCTTTACCTCCAGGGGAGATGCTGTCTTGAATTCAAGGCAGATTTCTCCGCCTTCAGATTTAAACTCAAGGGCGCCAGGGCCTTCAAACTCCAGTTTTGGAGTAGTCTGGTATTTGGCAGGAACTTCTTGAGTAGCCTTACGGCAGGAAAGAGCAGTGAGCGCGATAAGAGCTATGCTTGCAAATGTAAAAATCTTCTTCATAACGCTATTACTCTACAATTTTGGTCAAAGTGATGGGGAATGACATTTCTGCATCCTTCTCAAAGAACTGCCATTCTGGAATAGTAATACCTCCTTTAACATAAGTATTCGATGAAGGAGCTCCTGTGAATTCTGCCAGCCAGAATGAGCTTATAGCAATAGAAGGATAATAGCCGGCATCAGTGAATGTTAAAACAAAATTGTCCTTCTCAACGTCATCTACTTTTGTGCATACTGCAGCCGAAGAAGACCAGGTAAATGTATCGCCGTCAGATACCGTTAGCCAATACTGGCTATCTCCACTGTCGCTGACTCCTATCTGTTGGACAAAGATAAGCAGGATGCCCTGACCCGCACTGTAACGGACATCAATGTCGTACTTGGCACTGAGACCGCTTAGTTTGTAAGAAGAACCCTTCTTCACTTCTGAAAGCGTCACCTCACGGGTCCCAAGAGCATTCTTAAGCTGATACTTGCCAAGATACTTGCTATAAGGCATATATCCCTCAGGAACTACCATATTGAAGGTTATACCGTTGGAAATAAGCGATGCGTTATCCGAATCAAAGACAAAATCCTTGAATACTACGCCCTGTAAATCCAGAGGCTCATAAAGGCTAAATCCGGTAGGAGTGAACCTAAAAGGAATGCTTGTCAGTTCATCCTCTAATGCACCCTTACGGCCGATAGTGATAGTACGGTTGCCAAGGTCCAGTTCCATCACAACCAAACCACCGGAAATCTCTGCCTCAACCATGCCGAGCGTCATATCTTGACTCATCTGTACTACCTTCTGGATATAGGTATCAGGAGCCTCCTCCAGGGGATACATCTTGAAGATGTTGCGTGAACGCTTGCCGCGCATCACCACGGAATCCTGGCAGGCGCTCATGAGTTCAAACTCAAAGTCTCCGCCACGGGACTGGTAATACTCAGATGAAGACGTGGAGAAATAGTGCATGGCTACATTATAGGTGTCGAATGACAGGACGGGGCCGTCGTCACGGGAAAGCTTGTAGTTACAACTGTCTCCCCAGCCCGCTGCAGGTGTTACATCCTCGTGGAAGATGGTTGCTTCACCCTTTGCAGGTTTGTCGAACTGGATGGTATAGATGCTGCCACCCATGGTTTTGTCCTGCTGCGTAAAGTATGCCATATACCATCCGTTACCACCCTTAGGGTTGGAAAGCACATTCTGGAATCTATCCAGGACGTTTTCCATACGGGAAGATGCAGAATTGCTAAAGACGGGCTTCTCCATCTGCTGGCAGGAAACCAGAGAAGCTGCCGCAAGAAGAGCTATTAGGAAAAAATATCTTGTTTTCATATGCATAGGTTTCTTAGATTGTTAAATCTTCAAGATCCACTTTGTCGGCAAGGATGTCTGAAGTACGACGGAGAACGACCTCACGGAGTTCTTCCAGATCGATATTCCAGGAATCCAGCATATAGCTACGCACAAACTCCAGTTTTGTCCTGATCTTGGCGGCGCCGTCAGAACCGGCATCAGTTAGCCACTTATTCCACTGCTCCGGAGTGTTGATAATGTAGGTAGAGAGCATCTCGGCAAAGTCTTCTTTGTCGGAGTGCTGGGAATACTGGGAGATGAAACCGTATTTCAGGTAGTCTGTACGGTGAGTGGAATTCCATGCTCCAAGCACATAGTCCGTACCTGTGACCTGCTGATAATCAGAAGAGAAATTCTTGGTCTGATTGAGGATGTGGGTGAACTCGTGGTGGATAGTCTTGAAATAATACTCGTTGAGAGTTGTAGGATCCTGGGCCTCAATAGCTTTTTCAAGATAATAGTTGAGGTGATTCACGCCGCCAAGGAAAATCTTACGGCCACCTTCTGCGGTACCAAGAATCATGGAACCGTTATTGTCGTAGTGGAAAGTACCTTCCAGGAAGAACAACTTGGGGAAGTAACTGCAGGTGAAGGTTGTTCCGGCAACCTCATCGTACGTATCCACGCAAAGATACTTCACAAGATGGGCGTACACGATTGACTGCTTGTAATCGGCTGGAACAGTCCAATATGCAAGGTTGGACTCCATAAGCTCATAGCGATACTTGAAATCAATATTGTACGGAAGGAGGAAATTGGCATCAAGCCACTTGTCAAAGTCCGTCTTTTCTGCACGGGACTCCTTGATCACGCTTTCATCGCTCAGGATTTCCTTCTGGCAGGAAGCAAGGGCTGCAATGATTGCAGCAGATACTGCGAATAACTTAATATAACGTTTCATAGTAATGTCCTCCTTTTACTTATTACGGGGATTAGCCTCAAGACCGGCTTCAATGACCTGCCTGGGGAGTTGGATAGCCCTACGGGGATCATCTTTAAGCAATGTGTCATCCAGACGTGCAGGAGTACCGTCACTGCCGTATGTCCTACGCCAAATCTCAATTCCATAGCGCTTAACATCCCACCAGCGAAGTCCAAGTGCGTGTCCTTCTATGCGGCGGAAACCAAGTACGCACTGAATCATACACTCACGTACGCCATTCTCTGCACCGATGCTGAATGCGGGATTGAGGTGCTTCTTGATGGTGGAATTGTTCCAAGTAGCGTATGTGAACACTACATCGTTTCCGTTTACGTCCTTCACGGGATTTCCGTCTTTGTCAAGAACAATATGATCCTCATAGAATTCCGTGATCTTCTCTGGAGTTAGGACTACGTCCGTCTTGATGGTGTTCTGCATCCACATAGTGAGGTCATCTGCTGCTTCCTCATATTTACCCAGCATTACACGGGCTTCGGCCCTGATGAGGAGTGTCTCATCAATAGTGAGGGCGGGGAAGAATACATAAGGAGTTACAGTTCCGGCAACTGCGTCGGCAATCTTTGAGTGCTCATTGACCTTCCAGCTGAATACGGCGTCAAAGTTATTACCGCTGTACTGTGCCGGCGGCATATAATAAAGATTTGACGAGCCGCTGAAACCAGCCTCATTGCCCCAGATATTGGCAGCGAAGAGGTCCTCGTTGTTGGCAATATAACGGGAGTGGGAATATTTGTCGGAGTAGCCGTAAGGATATGTGGAGATACGGCCGTACAGGGAGTTTGAACCAAGCATGAGAAGGTTTGCCTTCTCTGAAGGGTCTATATACTGGTTTGCCCAGGCATTCCTGTCCCTGGTAATGGTGCTGAACTTCTTGAGGTCACGCAGCTGAGGTTCTGCGCCAAGGCAGGCATTTGCATATTGCTCTGCTTTCTCCCAATCCTGATAGAAGAGGTAGAAGCGGGCGGCAAATGCGTTGGAAGCACGCTGCGTAAAGTGATATGAAGGAACTGCATAATAGGCATCCGAAATATTGGGAAGGGCAGCCTGGATGTCTTTGTCTATATTCTCATAGACTTCGGCCACAGTGCCTCTCTCATACTTGGGATTCAGTGCGGTTTCCGCGTGAGTCATATACGGAATACCGAGATCCTCGTTTGAAGTATCGGGGTTGTAGTTCATGCAGAATGTGTTCACCAGTATGAAGTGGGAGAATGCACGGCACATAAGGGCTTCAGCGTATTCTGCCTCCATGCCCATTGCCTCCGGTCCACCGCCTTCGTCAATAGTAAGGATTACCTGGTTGGCAGCTGCAATAGCAATATAACCAGTTTCCCAAACCCAGGCCGGGCACTCAAACCAGTCTTCGGTCACATCACTCCAAGACCAGATCTGATCAAAAATCTGCATTGTATTGGGATTGTTTTCCCCAATGCAGTCAGCATTGTCAGACATCATCTCATTGAAACCAAGATAGTCGGACTGGGGATAAGCAGACATCAGCAGGCTACGGATTTTATCCGGAGTATCCAGCTCTGTACGGTTATCGGGAAGAGTATCCAGGAACTTGTCGCAAGAAACAAGGCCCAAGAGCATCAGGGATGCAGCGAAAATATATTTTGTTTTCATATTGTTGAGCCGTCTAATTAAAGTCCAATTTTAAGAGTCATAGTAAACTGCTTGGCCATAGGAAGGGCAACACCACCGGTATTGAAGAATTCCGGATCCTGACCATTCAGTTTGGGATCGGCATAGATGAGGAAAAGGTTGGTAGCCTGAAGCTTGAGTCCAAGGCTTCCGATACCAAGTTTGCTCACTATGGATTTAGGGAAATCATAGGCAAGAGACAGTTCCTTAAGCCTGATGAAATCACCCTTGGCTACACGGTCTGTGGAATAGTTGTATGCATTGTAGGCGCGGCTCAGATACTGGCCGTCCTCAACATAAACACGGTTTTGCCAACTTGAAGCGATAACGGGGATGGTAGTATAAGCCTCATCTCCGGGGACTACCCAACGGTTTGCGAATTCGCGGGGCATTGAATCAAGGTCTGAGTAGGAGCTCTTGAACACACGGTCAAGACGAACCACATTACCGAAGGAATAGGTAATGAACACGTTAAGCTTGAAGCCTTTCCAGGAGAAGATGTTACCAAATGAGCCCACATCTGTAGGATCAACGCTTCCTGAATACTCCAGGAATTCCAGCTTCTCAGGATCTGAGGCCTGGAAGTCGAAGTCGGCCACTGTTGCTTCCTTGTTCTGGTTGATGAAGGTGGGAAGACCTTCTTCGTTAAGACCGGTGAAAGGAATTGAGAAGAGGCTCCTCACGGGATAACCCTCCATAGCAAAGCCGGAGCCGCTCACCATAGGAAGGATCCTGGATGTATTCTCAAGCTTTGTTACAACGTTGTGAGAGTGTGAATATATTAAACTTGTGGTCCAGCTGAAGTCCCTTGTCTTGACATTTGTAGTGGAAAGGGAGAGCTCTACACCATCAGAGTGCATTGACGCGGAGTTGCCATACTTGGTGATACCGGCACCACCGATACCCTGAGTATTGACAGGCCCGATAAGGTCGAAATTGTTACGGGTGTACCAGTCGGCCACAAAATTGATGCGGTTGTCAAACAGGCCGATTTCCATACCGATATTGAACTCGTGCTTTTTCTCATAGGTGAGCTCATAGTTGGCAAGGTCGGCGATTTCAAGGCCCGTTTCCTGAACGCTTGTGAAGGGACGGAAAGGAGTATTGGCCCTAATGACAACCTGTGAGTTTGTCACGGAAGAAGGACCGCGGTCACCGGTAAGGGAGTATGAAGCCTTGAAACTGAGGTGGGAAATGGTGGGATAAGCACCTTTCATCCACTCTTCCTCGTGAACGTTCCAGGAACCGGAAATGTTCCAGGTAGGAAGCCAGCGGGCCGTACGGGACTTACCAAGGCGGTTGGTTCCCTCATAACGGATGGTTCCGTTTAGGGTGTACCGGCCTTTGTAGGAATATGTTCCGTTTGCGAAGAAGGCAGCACTGCGGTCATGTGTATTGGACATGAAGAAGTACTGGGAACCGCCTTCCTGAAGTTTCTTGAAGTACTTGTAGTCAAAAGCCGCAAGTTCACCCATATCAAACTGCATACCGGCACCGGTGAAAGATGTACCGTGACGGTCTATGCTGTTGATCTCCATACCTCCGTAAAGGTTCACGATATGTGCCCCTGCAAAAGTATTGCTGTAATTTGCCGACAGACGTACATCCCAGCCGTTCATCTCGTTGGAATTCCTCTCGAAGAAACCACCGTAAGGAAGGATGCTGATAGGAAGGTCATAGGGCCTGTCAGGATCTTCATAGAGGAACGGGTTGGAATCGCGGATAGTGGACGTGGACATCTCCCTGTAGGCCATTGCCTGGTTGGACTGGTCTGTGATATAGTGCTCACGGGATGTCCCGGTATACTTATATGCAGCCAGAGCAGTAAGTTCCAGATGCTGGATGGGCTTGTACTTGACCTCTCCCTGGACACGGAAATCCATAACACTCAGTTCCAGATAGTTATTGTCAAGCTCGTGAATGATATTGAACGGAGAATAGTTACGGGTGTAGTACTCGTTGGGATCAAGTGTCCTGGAGGTGTTCAGGGCGTAGCTGTAAGGGTTGATATCAAAGTCACGCTTTACGGTACCGAACACCTCATCAGTATCGCTGGAAAGGGTTCCGGGAGCATGCTGCTTACGGTAAGAAGCATTGCTGATAAGACCCACGGAAAGGTTTTCCCTGATCTTGTAGGTGGTGTTGATATTGGCGGTATAACGCTGGACGTTACTCTGAAGGGTCCAACCCGGATCCTGCATGATGGACATTGAAGCGTAGTAGTTACCCTTTTCTGTACCACCGGATGCACTTACGGAGTGGTTATGCTGAATACTGTGGTTGAACAGGATGTCAAACCAGTCTGTATTACGGTATTCAGCAGCTCTCAGGTAAGCGTTGCGGGCCTCCTCCGTGTTGTCCAGGGCGAAAGTACCCGTTGCAGGGTTATACTGGGAAAGGAGCTGATACATCTTTCCGTATACACCGCTCTGGGAGGCATTTGCCGTAGAGGCATAATTAAGGAATCCTTTCTGCTGGAGCTCCTGGTAGATTTCCATCTGCTCCTGGGAATTCATGATGTTGAAAGTGGTGTATGAGGGCTTGAGCCTGTAGGTATACTCACCGGTATAACTGATACGGCTTTGGCCCGCCTTACCCTTCTTGGTGGTAACGACAATAACGCCGGCCATCGCGCGCGCGCCATATATAGAGGTGGCGGAGCCGTCCTTCAGGATGTCGAAGCTCTCGATATCGTCTGAGTTGAGGCCTGCGATTGCGCTGGAGATAAGGGTGTTTGCATCACCGGATGAAAGGTCATCGGCGCTGACGTCCACAACATCTTCCATAATGACGCCGTCCACAACCCACAGCGGCTTGGAGGAGCCGTAGATGGAGGTTGCACCACGGACGCGGATCTTAGGGGCGGTACCGAATGTACCGGAAACGTTCTGGACGGACACACCGGCGGCGCGGCCTTCCAGGGAACGGGAGATATCGGCCATACCGCTGATATTGGATTCCGCTGCGTCAAGCTTTACGGTTGAACCGGTGTTGAGACGGCGGTCAACGGTGTACATACCGGTTGCCACAGCTGCGTCAAGGACGTTGGCATCCTCCTCCAGGGCGATGCGGACATTGGCGGCAACTGCCACCTGACCGTCCTTGTAGCCAAGGTTGGAGGCTATGATGTACTTGGCGCCTGAAGGCACGTTGTTAATCTGGAAATTACCGTCCAGATCGGTGATCGCGTAATACTTCGTATTCCCGTCAACGGTCACGGTAGCACCCACGAGGGGCTGGCCGTCCGCCGCGGAGAGCACAGTTCCCGACACCGTCTTGGGCTGGGCCTGTGCCACCGCAGAAGCGAGGACCATCAGGAATGCCGCGAGAAAAAATCTAAATTTTTTCATATAGGATAGCTTCTTTAATTATCTTTTTGCGAACGCCTTATCACGCTGTTTGCTTGCCTGCTGGCTGAAGGTATTAACCTCAACGCCGGTATGCGCGCAGGTGTAAGAAGGAGTTACAGAGGAAATGGATGAACTGCTGGGCTTGGTGAACTCACAAGGCAGGGTGAGATATACCCAACCACTCCATTTTGTCCAACCGGAGGAACTGTATCCAAGTAGGCCGATTTCCGTTACGGTGGTTTCACCTTGGCTGTGCATATAGGTGGTACCTGTCACGGTGCCGCCATTTCCGGAAGAATTCAACTGGAATACTGCAAGTTCAGTATCACCCTCACGGACAGCAACATAATTCAGAGAGTTGATGCCGGTGGTGTACATTTCATACGTAGCTCCGGAAGTTGAATTGACCGTATAATCCATCAATCTGTGGTGGAACACAATGTTTCCGGTAGAAGAATCGAAGTCTACCAGGGCATAATAAGACCCCAAGGAATTTGGTCTGAAGCCGAAGATGTAATAGTTGACGTTGGTCTCAGACTTGGTGATACGGAACGTATTACCTGCAAAACTCCAGTCTCCAAGCCACTTGAGATAAGCATCGGATGCAACCGCAGCCTTAGTGATTACATTGGGAAGCTGAGTGGAGAAAACATCCTGATTATATGCAGAGCTGCCTTCTGAAGGAACCTGGAAATGACGGAAACCGGTATAGACATCACCATCAGCGGTAGTGCCCGGGCGAAGTTCTATTGTTCCGTCTTCCATCAGGGCGAAGGTGGCCAAAACCTGTCCTACACTCTTATCGTAATAGCTCTTATTGTCAGATGCAGAAACATACTGGCCACAAAGGATGTCTGTGTAAGACTTACTGTCTGTAGGGTCTACATACTCGGCGCTTATAGCCTGACTCTTCAGGATTAATTTACCATTTTCAAAAGTAGCTGCATCCTTAAGGAGAGTACCAATGCCATATGAGGCTACTTCTGAACCGCCAAGACCAGTGATGATGTAGCTTTCACCTTCAACATCCGGTTCTATGGAGAACTCATATTTGGATCCCATAGTTACGGCCCAGTTGCCAAGGAAATCTCCGTAAGAAGCTGCAACGGCGTTGTCAATTGTCTCAAATACAACCTCTCCCCTATGGCCGTACTCATTACCGGCATAGCGGCCCGCAACCACGTAGCGATACTTGGTGACGGGCTTGAGGTTCTCAACCTTAACAACCTTCTCAAGGCCGGTCATGAGATTGCCATCCGCATTTGCAGGGAGTTCAAGGTCTGCGACGGCAGTGTCAAAGTCTTCTGTGAAGAAGCCGACATAGGTGAAATCTTCATTACCATTGTGGGTAATTGTAAGGGTGGCGCCAAATGGAGTGATGTCAGAAGCGACAACGGTAAACTGACAGTTTACATAAGCCTCGGAGAGAGTTGAGAACTTGACATCTGCAGGAACGCCGAAAGCCTTGCCGTCCTTGACACCGGTTGCAATGAAACGGTAATCTGTCTCTATGGTGAGGCCATTAAGATCAACGGCCTTATTCTTACCGGTTTGATACTCATCCTCGGTAACACCGTTAATTGCTGAGGCGATGAGAGTGGCGGCAGGAGAAGTAAGGTCCTCGGTGACAAAGCCGTACCATGTGAGGTCATCGGCCTTGGCATCATAAGTGACGGTTGCAGTGGCCGATTCCGTTGTGATATTGGAAATGGCGGCACTGAAAGGCACTATTGAAAGGTCTATGGGAGTAGTGAACTTTACCTCTGCCGGAGTACCGTAAGAGATAATTTTGCCGCTGTTGTCATAAATACCGTAGATGATGAAGCGGTAATCAGTCTCATGAATGAGTTCATCAAAGGAGACAGTACCTGATGTACCCTTGAGAAGCTCTACGCCTTCCTTGAGATTATTTTCACTATCGACAAGGGTTGCGAAATGCTCTGAAGCCAGAGTCTTGACTGCTTTCTCCTTATCATCGGTGACAAAGGCCATATAGGTGAGGACATCAATACCGTCATGGCTCACTGAGAATGAAGCCTCATGTGAACCAATTTCACCGGCCTCTGCCTGGAAGGTCACGTCAAAGACGGGTGACGTATTGAAAGCCAGGTTTCCGGGCTCTCCGTAACGCTCACCGTCAGAATTGACGCCGAATGCCACATAGCGGTAATTGACAAACTCCTCCAGATTGCGAAGCGCGACAGTTTGTACGTTGCCAACATGGAGAGTCCTGGAGTTTACATTGGCAAGCTGAGCCTGGATAAGATTCTCTACAGGAGAATCCAAATCCTTGGTTACAAAGCCAAACCATGTGGCGTCTTTCTGACCGTCATGGCGCACAACAACCTCTGCATAATCTGCATCGGCAATGTCGTTAAGCTCTACAGTAAACTTGACCGGAGCCTCAGGGGTTTCCTCCTTGGGCTGCTCCTTTACGCACGCGAGCGCGAAAGAGGCCAGGATTACTGTAATTGCAAGGTTTGCAATTTTAACAATTTTCATAACAGGATTATTTTGATACACTTACTATTATAACAAATCCTAATCCGAACCCTTGGATTGGCTTTCAAACTGTAATCAAACAGCCTAAAAAATACCGCCCCAAACTATGGTTCAGAGCGGTAAAGATATGAAAAAAATTTTAAAAACTTACACTTTTCCCATAATAATTGCACAAAAAACTACTTGGGTTCCTTGACCCCAAGCCCCTTTAGGGCCTCCAGAACGGTGTCGTCTACCGGCAGGTAATACTTGTAAAAAGCGTTTTCACCAAGCTTTGAATATCTGGAAATCAATGCATAAAGCTGCGGAACAAGGTATGGGGCCGTAGCGTCCCACTCCGCTTCCGTGCAGCGGATGCCTTCCTTGCCGGTAAAGGCCGGAAATTCCACTTTCAAATTGAGACCTTTTAGGAAACGGTCCATCTGCGCAAAACTATCTATCTCCCTGAGCCTTGCGGCGTTACGATCAAAGACGGCCGATGCGAATCTCATTTGGGCAGCCTTGCGGTTACACTCTATGTAATATTGTGAAACCCTTGTTGTGTCCATGGGGACAAAGACATCCGGCATAATGCCGCCGCCGCCATAAACTACACGGCCGGATCTGGTGTGATGGACGTCCGTGGTATCCAGGCGCACGCTGTCGGCGCTGAAAACCTCCCCGTCCATGTACCTGTTGTAGATGTCGTAACTGTATTCACGGGCGCTGGAGTAGGGCTTCTGGATGCATCGGCCCGAAGGAGTGTAATACCTTGCAACGGTGAGGCGGAGGCCTGAGCCGTCCGTAAAGACAAACGGTTCCTGCACAAGGCCCTTTCCGAAGGAGCGGCGGCCGATGATAGTGCCCCTGTCATTGTCCTGCACCGCCCCGGCAAAGATTTCTGAGGCCGATGCCGAGTTCTCGCTTATTAGGATGCTGAGGCCCATTTCCTTGAGGTCTCCCCTGCCATCGGCCCTGAAAACCTCACGTGGCCTGTGGAGGCCTTCCATGTACACGATGGTGTCTCCGCGGGAAAGGTAGTCGTTGCTCACAAGGAGGGCCTGGTCAAGATAGCCGCCGGAATTGTCGCGGATATCAAATATGAGGTGGCGCATCCCCTTGTCTTTTAGCTCCAGGGCGGCCTTGTGGCATTCCTCGTAGGTAGTGCGGGAGAATTTCCCCAGCCTCAGATAGCCTATTGTGTCCGTGAGCATGAACGCGGCGTCAACGCTATGGATGGGAATCTTTCCGCGGGTGATCTCAAATGGAATTACCTCCTTCTGCCTCTGGACGGTGATGGTGACCTTGGTGCCGGAAGGCCCCTTTATGCGGCGAACCATGCTGTCCTGGGGGAATTTTACGCCCGCAATGACTTTATCGTCCACCTTGAGGAGGCGGTCTCCGGGAAGAAGGCCCACTTTCTCTGAAGGGCCGCCGGGGATGACCTCCAGCACTATTGCCGTGTCATTGGGGACGTTGAACTGTATGCCGATTCCGTCAAAATTACCTGCGAGTTCCTCCTCCGAGGCATTGCGCTCAACGGGGGGCATGTACACGGAGTGAGGGTCAAGGCGGGACAGGACAGCTGCCACTGCGGCATCTGTGGGCCCGTTCTTGGAGAAAGTGTCCACATAGTTCCCATCCACCACCTGAAGGATGGCATTAAGCTTTTGCCAGTCCCGGTATTTTGTGGTGACAAGATGCTGTGATTCCCTGTAACGGACCACGGTTAAAGTAATAAGGGCGCCGAATATGACGCCCACTACTATCTGAAGGATCTGGATGGTCTTTTTACTCATCGGCACATTTCTGCTCAACTGTGATTCCGGCGCGTTTCAGGAGGTCTATTCCGTCCGTGAGGCGGTAGGCGTCCCTGTAAACCACGCGGGAGATACCGGACTGGATGATGAGTTTGGCGCACTCGGCACAGGGAGAGGCGGTGACGTAGAGAGTTGCGCCCTCTGAGCTGTTACCGCTCTTCGCAACCTTTGTGATGGCGTTGGCCTCCGCGTGAAGGACGTAGGGCTTGGTTACGCCGTTTTCATCCTCGCAGATGTTCTCAAAGCCGGAGGGTGTGCCGTTGTAGCCATCGGAGATTATGGTGCGGTCCTTCACAAGCAGGGCGCCAACCTTGCGGCGCTTGCAATAGGAGTTCTGGGCCCAAACCTCGGCCATCTCCAGGTAGCTCTTGTCAAATTTATTGATATCCATATTTTTTATGAGATCCCTCGACTACGCTCGGGATGACAGAGTGTTAGTTTCTCTGATACAGGTAACGCTTGATGCTCTTCTTAGGGGTGCGCTCGAAGTCTTCCGGCATGAGCTCTATCTTCTTGATCTGGGCATACTTGGGGAGTTCCTCGTTGATTGCGGGAAGAAGGCCGCAGATGCGCTTACGGAAATCGGCCCTTGTGAAGCCGTCAAGCTCTCCCTGATGCCAGTCCGGATAGATGAGGGCGGTAAGGCCGCCGTCGTCCTCAACCACCAGTGAGTCAACTACATACACAAAGTTATTGATGGTGGCCTCAACCTCCTCGGGATAGATATTCTGGCCAGAAGGGCCAAGCACCATGCACTTTGAACGGCCCTTGAGGAAGAGGTAACCGTCTTCATCAACGATACCCATGTCTCCGGTGCGGAACCAGCCATCATCGGTGAATGATTCCTTTGTGGCTTCCTCGTTCCTGTAATATCCAAGGCACACGTTGGGGCCCTTCACCTGGACTTCTCCGGGGATGTTGCGGGGGTCGTCAGAGTCAATCCGGATTTCCATGTTGAGGGCCGCGCGGCCGGCGCTTCCAACCTTAACTTTGTCCCAGTGGGCATAGCCGATGATGGGGGCGCACTCAGTCATGCCGTAACCCACGGTATAATGGAAGCCTATCTTGTGGAGGAATTTCTCAACCTCCGGGTTGAAGGCGGCACCGCCAAGGATAACCTCCTCAAACTGACCGCCGAAGGAGTTGGTAAGCTCCGTGCAGAACTTTTTCTCTATGGTGGGCCCCAGGATGGGGATGCGCCTGTAGAGCTTGGTTTTGTCGATGAGGGGCTTTAGCTTGCTCTTGTAAACCTTTTCCATCACCAGAGGCACTGCGATGATGATATCCGGGTGGATCTCCTGGAAGGCCTGCATGATGATCTTGGGGCTGGGGACGCGGCTGAGGAAATGCACGTGCATGCCGATAGTCATCTCAAAGAGGAACTCGAACATCATGCCGTACATATGGGCCGATGGCAGCATGCTCACTACGTTCATACCGGCCTTCAGCATGGGGCAGGCGTCCTTTGCGGCAAACTCTATATTGGAATAGAGGGCCCTGTAGGGCAGCATTACGCCCTTTGAGAAGCCGGAAGTTCCGGAAGTATAGTTGATGATGGCAAGCTCCTCAGCGGAATCCTCATAGTAATTGAGGTCTTCCTGGCCGAAGGTATCGGGATAACGCTTGCCGAATTCCTCATTGAGGTGCTCACGGACGTACGAAAGCTCTTCCGATGCAACGTATAGGAACTTGAACGTGTTGATCTGGACCACAACCTGGAGATCCGGCATTTCCTCGGCCTGCAGGCCCTCCCAGATTACGTCGTCCACAAACAGGACGCGGGAATCCGAGTGGTTTACCAGATAGTGTATGTTTCCGGGTTTGAATTCATGGAGAATGGGTACGGCCACTGCGCCATATGTGATGGCGGCGAGGAAACTCACGCCCCAGTTGGCCTGGTTGCGGGAGCAGATTGCAACTTTGTCACCCTTTTTAAGACCGCACTGCTCAAAGGCAATGTGGAGTTTGGCAATCCTCAGGGCCACTTCACGGTATGCAAGCGTCATACCCTGGTAATTGGTAAGGGCCGGACGGTCCCAGTTGCGGATGAAGCTCTCCTGCAATGTTTTGTTTACTGATTTGAATTCCATAATATGGATGGTGTAGGTTTTAGTTCAATTTAAAGTCACGTTCCTTTCCGTCGTAGCATTCTGCGCTTACCCCCTTGGAGGTTATGGTAAGCTTGGAATCCGGCTTAATCATCTTTCCGCCGTCTCCGCTCACAACCGGGTCTCCGCCCTCGAAGGGATAGATGAGGGTGCGGACGGAAGTGCGCACTGCCCAGAACCTCTTGTCCTTGACCTCAATGAGTTCAGGAAGATTCTTGACGGTTTCAGGGGAGGCAATCCCCTTCCAGCCTTCAGGCTTTTTGCCGTGAAGGTTATAGCGTTCAAGGGTATTGTCCTTGTGGAGCACCATTACGGTGTAGCCGCCGGCGCCGGTGAAGTCGTATACGTCCGGGCCCAGGAGGATGGGCTTTCCAACCTCCACGGGGAAGCCGTTCACCCAGTGGCCAAGACGGTCAAGCAGGTATAGTTTGCTGCCCGAGGCAAACAGGAACTGGATTTTGCCGTTGGCAAAGTAATCCACGTTCTGGACCCTTCCGCAGAGGCTTCCCTTGAAGGGAATACCCCAGACGCCCTTGCCGTTTTCATCGTTGAGGCAGATGGAGCCGTGGCTGTTCTGGTACAGCTGGTTGGTTTTGCCGGTGGCGTAGTTCTTTACGGGGAAATAGCCGGCAGGAACCACCACGGTTGTGTCTCTTTCAAGCACCTGGACCTTTGTGCCCTTGAGGGCGCGTTTGTCAAGGCGTATGTTAATTGAAGGAAGTTCTCCTGAAAGATCGGCCGATATAAGCGCCGGAGCATAACCTGCGCCCTTCGCAAAAGCCTCCACGGGGGCGGAGAGCCTTGCGCCCAGGATGTCCTGGATAACCTGCGGCTCATCAGAAAGGGAGGCATACGCCACAAAACCCTTTGGAGCCTGGATGGAGGCGTCGCTCATCCTGTCCCTGAGGGTATATCCCAGGAACTCCTTGTCCTGGAAAGCCTGCACGGACGGGGCGTCTCCAAAGACTGCCCACTTTGAATTTATGGAAACGCAGATGGTGTCCACGGTTTTGAAATCATCTCCAAACACCGCAGCCAGGCAGCCCCTGTAAGGGTTTGACTGCTCTTTTCCAAACTTGAGATCCTTTGCACTTCTCAGAAGCAGGACCTCATGCTTTACGCCGTCATCGGCCCTGAAGGAAGCTTTTACAAGTTCCTTGGGCTGGAGGCTCTTTATCCATTCTTCTACGGTGATATCCTTGGCTGGACGGGCTTTGAGGGCTTTGTTGAAGGCATTGAGGCAGCCGTTTCCGTCCTCGAAGGCCCTGCGCGATGCCACAACGGCATCAAGGTCTTCAACGGGAAGGCTTATTGCAGTGCCGGTAAAATAAGGAAGGGCCTCCGGGAAAAGGGCTTCCTGGGCGCCCCTGCCCTTGAATGCCGCAAACCAGCTGCCGGTGGCGTCTCCGCCTGCGCTTATGCCCTTTAGAGTGATATTGTCCTTCTCAGGGACATGCAGAGTCCAGGCGCTCCAGGGGGCAAGGTTTTTGAGGAAACCCGCCTGCTTGCGCATTTTGGAGGAGCCGTAGACGTCTGTGATCTTGGGTGCGTGGGAATGGTTTACAAGGAGCACCGCCGGGGCCGACACCTTGGGAAGCAGGCCCTGGAGGCTCTTTGAGCCCATGATGGAAGCTCCCTCCTCTAAATTACGGGCCGATGCCTTAACGAAGGTCTCTGACCTTGAGGCTATCAGGTATCCGTCCTTTTCCTGGAGTTTGAGGCCTGTGTTAAGGGCCAATACCCTTGTGAGGGAATCCGGAAGCGGAATCTCCGCGGCCACAAGAGGCACAAGGGAGCCGCTGTTGTGGAGGGATATGGCCATTTTGTTTTTGCCGATACTCCTTATGAAGTCCATAAGGGCGGGGCTGTCAGGGGCGATGGCCGCCGCGAGAAGGCCCGTTGAATCGGCCAGGACTTTTACGGCCTTGGAGGAGCCGTCAAAGACAAAAACCGCCACGGCGTCTGATGGAATGGCACTGAGAACGCTCCAGCCCTGGGGCAGCTGTGAATGGGATTCTGCCTTTCCCGGAGCGTAAAGCCTTGACACAGCGAACGCTATGCCTGCAAGAAGAATGGCCACGGCCGTTACGGCCACTATGGTAAACCTTTTTCCCATATCTTGCAAAGTTAGCACAATTTTGATAATCCTGCAACTATTCCACTATGTGGACTGCTTCCCTACTGCCCTGTCCTGAAAAACGGTCTAAAATCTGGACGGAAGCCAGCAAACGCCCGGTCCATCCTGAAAAACGGCTCAAAATCTGGACGGAAGCCAGCACACGCCCAGTCCATCCTGAAAAACGGTCTAAAATCTGGACGGAAGCCAGCAAACGCCCGGTCCATCCTGAAAAACGGCTCAAAATCTGGACGGGTAAGGAATTAAGGCGGGAAATGATTATATTTGTAATCAAACTGATAACCTATATGAAAAAAGTCATCCTCCTTACGCTGGCCGTGGCGGTCATGGCAGCTTGCCAGAGCCCGCAGCAGAAGGCCGAAAAACGGGCCAAGGACATCCTGAAACAACTTACACTGGAAGAAAAGGCCTCGCTGATGGTGTACAATTCCCCGGCGGTGGAGCGCCTTGGGATCAGGAGCTATAACTGGTGGAACGAGGCCCTTCACGGGGTTGCCCGTAACGGCGCGGCAACGGTGTTCCCTATGCCCATCGCTATGGCTGCATCCTTTGATGAGCCCCTTCTGGAGGAGGTGTTCACGGTAGTCAGCGACGAAGCCCGCATAAAGCACAAAATGGCGGCCGAAAGCGGCTGGTATCAGGGTCTTACCTTCTGGACACCTAATATAAACATCTTCCGTGACCCCCGCTGGGGCCGCGGAATGGAGACATACGGTGAAGACCCTTATCTCACCGGTGTGATGGGCATGGCGGTTGTGCGGGGACTCCAGGGAGACCCCAAGGCCCCGGTAAAGAAACTCCACGCCTGCGCAAAGCACCTTGCAGTGCATTCCGGAACGGAGAAAAACCGCCATCAGTTTGATGCCGTGGTATCAGAACGTGACCTTCGGGAAACCTATCTTCCCGCCTTCAAGGACCTTGTGACAAAGGCCGGCGTGGAGGAGGTCATGACCGCCTACAACCGCTTCAGGGGCGTCCCCTGCGGTGCAAACAGCTATCTAGTGAATGACATACTCCGCGGAGAGTGGGGGTACAAGGGAATGGTAGTGTCGGACTGCTGGGCCCTTGACGATTTCTACAGGGAAGGCCGTCACGGTTACGTGAAAACCGGGGCCGAAACAGCTGCCGCGGCCGTGAAAAACGGCATAGACGTAGAGTGCGGAGTGGCCTATAAATACATTCCCGACGCAGTCGCGCAGGGGCTTCTGGCACCTGAAGACCTTGACCGTGCCGTGCTGAAGATCCTCACGGAGCGCATCCTCCTTGGAGAGATGGACGGAGTTTCCCCCTGGGATGATCTTGACAGCACGCTTGTTGAAAGCCCGGAACACAGGGCCCTTTCCCGCAGGATGGCCGCGGAGACTCTGGTTCTTCTGCAAAACGACGGAATCCTCCCTCTGAAAGGCACGGAACGCATTGCAGTGGTGGGTTCCAACGCCGATGACAAGGAGATGATGTGGGGTAACTACAATCCCATCCCCACCCACACCACAACCCTTCTGGAGGCCATTCAGGAGCGCATTCCGGGTATAAAATACGTCAAGGGCTGCGGCATTGTGGACGGCCTTGAAGGGGATGTTATCGGCCGGCTTGGAGAGGCCGATGTTGTAATCTTTGCCGGCGGCATCTCTCCCTGTTTCGAGGGCGAGGAAATGCCCGTTGCCGTCCCCGGCTTCGAGGGCGGAGACCGCACTGACATTGAACTTCCGGCCGTTCAGCGGGAACTTCTTGGGGCCCTCAAGGCCTCCGGAAAGAAGGTTGTCCTCGTGAACTTCTCCGGAAGCGCCATGGGTCTTGTTCCGGAAACTGAAACCTGCAGCGCCATCCTCCAGGCGTGGTATCCCGGGCAGGAAGGCGGCCCAGCCATTGCCGATGTCCTGTTTGGAGATGTTAATCCTTCCGGAAAACTTCCAGTAACCTTCTATAAGAGCGTCGCAGATCTCCCGGAGGTGGAGGATTACAACATGGAAGGCCATACCTACCGCTACTTCCGCGGCGAGCCCCAGTTCCCGTTTGGATACGGTCTCAGCTACACATCGTTTGAATATGGTGGGGATGCAGCCGTAAAGCGCGGCTCGCTGGTGATTCCGGTCACAAATACCGGCTCCGTAGATGGCTCTGAGGTGGTTCAGCTGTACGTTTCCCGCCCGGCCGATAAAGAAGGTCCCGTCAAGACCCTCCGCGGCTTTAAACGTGTGGCTCTCAAGGCAGGTGAAACCGTGAATGTGAGCATTCCTCTCACTGATGAGACATTCCTGTGGTGGGATGAGGAGGCCCAGAATATGGTGCCGCTTCACGGAGAATACACTCTCCTTTACGGCGGCTCCAGCGACTCCCTCAAGGCCCTTAGTTACAAGTTCTGATCACCGGGCCCAGACCTCGTCGGTAAAGATGAAACCAGGCGCGCCTGCACCGGGGTGCCAGGAAGGGATTGCGCCGATGTTCGCGGCGTGGATTCTGACGTAACGAGCCGTGCAGTTAACGGGAAGCTGAGCGTTCCAGACCTGAATGGTCATGTCCTCCTCTTCAACCGTGTTGTCAAGGCGCCCCACAGGGGTAAAATTGATGCCATCGGCCGATATAGAAAACTCTACGTACCGCGGCATCCATATCCAGGACCTTGCATCCTGGCAAAAACCCGCTCCCATTATGCTCAGATGCCTTTCCTCAAGGAGGTCCAGCACTGCCGTGAAGTCCGTGTCCTGATACCCCTGCCAGCCTCCGGTGCGCCAGTTCAGGCTGCCGCGGGTACCGTCTATGAGGCCGGTGTCTCCACCCGCATTGTACTGACGGCTGTAGCGGGAAAGGTTCTTTATTGCGCGATCTTTCTGCACCTGCCTCACACTGCTTCTGGTGACAAAACTACGGCGGCCGTTACGTATTGACCAGGCCTCCAGGGTGCAGGGTTCCGACACAGTGAAAGGACCGGTGTAAAGGGTCTCAGCGCCATCTGCAATGCGGTAGAAGATGGTTCCTTCGCCCTGTATGGCAACCTCCAGTGAGTCCGTGAAAATGTCATTCTGCATCACGAATGCCGGGTTTGTGACAATATCCGTCATTCCCGGCTCAGACCGGGAATCCATCACCGGACAAACGGGATACTTCCCAATGGAGGACAGCACATACCAGGCGCTCATCTGGCCGCAGTCGTCGTTGCCGCAAAGCCCGTCAGGGGCACTTGAGTACAGGTTTTCAAGAATTTCATTCACACGGGCCAGCCGCTTTTCCGGCTTGCCGACAGCATCGTACAGATACGCCACGTGGTGGCTGGGTTCATTGCCGTGGGCATACTGGCCGATAAGCCCCGTAATATCGGCCTGGGTGCGGCCGGTTGTCTTCTGAGGGGCGGTGAAAAGGGCGTCCAGACGCGCCTCGAAGGCTTCTGGGCCGCCGATGGCCTCAATGAGCCCGGGAATGTCATGAGGCACAAAGAAACTGTACTGCCAGGAGTTTGCCTCCGTGTAGTTGTTGTTTACCTCGCGGGGGTCGAAGGGAGAGAACCACCTCCCGTTAAGGCGGGCCCTCATGAATCCCGTCTCCGGATCCAGGACGTTTTTCCAGTACTGGGAACTTTTCATAAACTCCTCATACTCTGCCATATGACCAAGCCTCAGGGCTACCTGCGCAACGCACCAGTCGTCAAAGGCGTACTCCAGGGTCTTGGATACGGATTCGTGCTCGTCATCGGCCAGGACAAGGCCGTTCCTGCGGAAGCTGTCAAGGCCGAATTCCCCGTTGCGGGCACTTGCCAGCATTGCTTGAAAAGCGTGTTCATAATCAAAGCCTGGAAGGTCGCGGAGGATGGCATCGGCCACCACGGGAGCGGCGTTGTAGCCTATCATACAGTTGGTTTCGTAGCCGGAGAGTTCCCAGACGGGGAGTTTGCCGGCTTCGTCGTAGATGGAAAGCATGGACCTTATGAAATCCACCGTACGCTCCGGCTCAATCTCCGTCAGAAGCGGATGAAGGCCCCTGAAGGTGTCCCAGAGAGAGAAAACGGTGTAGCGGTCCCAGCCGCTGGCCTTATGGACCAGGCCGTCCATGCCGCGATACTCCCCGTTTACGTCTGAATACAGCGTAGGATGGATGCCGGTGTGGTAGAGGGCCGTGTAGAAGCGGGTCCTGTGCTCCTTGTCCCTGTAAGGGCAGGGCACTTTCTTAAGATACGCCTCCCAGGCCTTTCCAGTGGCCTTTTTTAGGGCGCTCAGGGACTTAGGGTAATCGGCATACAAGTTTGCTTTGGCGTTTTGCCATGAGACAGAAGAGATGCCCACCCGCACGGTAAGCTTCTTTCCGGGGAAGAGAATTGTTGCCGTAGGGCCGATAATCCCCGGCTCAAGCGCGGCCTCGGAGAACTCCATATAGAAATAAACCCTCTGTCCGCGGGCCCAGCTGCTGGAGATGCGGTAACCATAGCAAGTGTTCCCGCTTACGTTAATGCTGTAGTCGTCCAAATGGTCCCTGTGCCTTAGGTCCACCGTGATGCTGGCAGGGCCGGAGAAGGAGTATTCGTGCATGGCGGAGCGCTTCCCGGCGGCTACTTTTGCCTGCACCTTTGTGTCCTCCAGATACACCTCATAGTACCCTGGAGAGGCTTTTTCACTGCTGTGTGAAAAGTGTGAAGGCTTCCCGCCGGGGGTGATGAGGACATCGCACCAGTCGTCACAGCCGGTGCCGCTGAGATGAGTGTGGGAGAAGCCGTAAATGACGGAGTCGGAGTAGTGGTAGCCGCTGCAGCCGTCCCAGTCTCCGGCATTTGGCCTGGTGTCCGGGCTCAGCTGGATCATGCCAAAGGGGTACACCGCCCCGGGGAACGTGTGGCCGTGCGCATCTGTCCCCACAAACGGGTTCACAAATGGCAGAAGGGAAATGAGGATGGTGGTTATCAGTGTCATAGCAATGCAAAAATAGCAAGAAAAAGCTTCCGTCCACCCCGCCCCGTCCGGGATTTGAGCCGGTTTTCAGGACGGACCGGGCGTTTGCTGGCTCCCGTCCGGGATTTGAGCCATTTTTCAGGACTGCCCCCGGGGAGTTGTATCACGCTAATGAAAGCGTTGTTTCACGTGGATGAGGGCGTTGTTTCACGCGAAACCCGTGAAAAAGTTTTTACGTTTTGAGGGATGAGTTACACCAAGAATGCATAAATTGCAGGCCGATGACACTGGCGTCATCGATTAATGATTATGGCGTATTCAAGATGCGAACAGATTTTCTTGGAAGGCGGACCGTTTTATCACCTGTACACCAGGCACATTGAGGATGACCTGCTGTTCCGGACGGAAGAGGAATTGAACCAGGCTCTGAACATTATTGCCGTGGCCGTGTTCTTTGCAGGTTGCAAAGTGCTTGCCTTTGCCATTATGAACAACCACTTGCACTTCATCCTTGAAGGACCGGAATCTCAGTGCCGGGTTTTTTACTCATTCATTCAAAAGAAACTGGCGTTTGTATTAGGTAGGAGCGGCCGGGGGCACATTGCGCAGATGTGTACTCCGTCCTTTGTCTCCATCAATAGCCTGAAGCAACTCCGGGATGAGATTGTATACGTAATCCGCAATCCGTTTGTAGACAGGGTTAATGTGAATATGCACGCTTACAAGTGGTGCAGCGGCTATCTTTACTTCAATCCTTTTCTTGAGGAGATGTTTGTGAAGGGAGTATCGGCCTCAAAGATGACCATAGAAAAGCGCCGTGAATTCAAGCGTGAGCGGAATCCGGATATCCATCCCCGGATAATGGTGCTGAACGGCGTGGCGTTGCCTTCTTGTTTTGTTGATTACAGCCGTACGGAATCATTCTTTGAAAACGCAAGACAGTTCTTCCAGTGGCTTTACAAGAATGTTGAGTCACAAATAGAAGTTGCAAGGCGGATTGGAGAAACCATCGTTCTTGACGACATTGAGATATGGAGCATCGCTCGCCGCCTGAGTAAAGAACTTGGCGGGACGGATGCCCCCAGGGAGTTACCCAACGAGACCAAGGGCCGGTTAATCAAAACACTGAAATTTGATTATTCGGCCTCTAATACCCAAATTGCCCGTTGTGTTGGAATGCCAGTGGCTGCAATCAATAACCTATTTCCCCTGACAGCCAGAAAGCAATAGTGTCCATCCATAAAAACGGCAGAAAATCAGGACGGGGCCGCTGAAACAGCCCGGCCATCCATAAAAACGGCCGGAAATCAGGACGAAAGGGCGAAAAACAGGGTTCCGTCCGGAAAAACGGGCAAAATCCCGGACGGGGGAACACCAGGGAAGGACAGGGGGATGCCCAGGAATGACGGGTGCGGGAGGCTACAGCTGGTTGTCACGCAGGGAGAAGGTGTCTCCCTGGCGGAGGTCTCCGGTTTGCATGCCCTTCTTGAGCCAGCGCATGCGCTGGGCGGCGGTGCCGTGAGTGAAGGATTCCTCTACGGCATAGCCCTGGGCCTTTTTCTGGAGGTAGTCGTCACCTATCACGGAGGCGCAGCGGATAGCTTCCTCAAGGTCTCCGTCCTCGATGGAAGAGAACATTGAACTCTCATAGTGAGCCCATACGCCGGCGTAGAAATCGGCCTGGAGCTCAATGCGCACACTCATGCGGTTGGAGTCAGTCTTACTCATGCGGGCCATCTGCTGGTGTGCCTGACTCAGCGTTCCCACAAGGTTCTGGACGTGATGTCCTACCTCATGGGCGATAACGTAGGCGTAGGCAAAATCACCGTCTGCGCCAAGCTGGGATTTCATGCTGGAGAAGAAGCTGAGGTCTATGTACAGCTTTTCATCGGCGCTGCAGTAGAAGGGTCCCATAGCCGCCTGGCCCTGGCCGCAGCTGGTGGAAGTGCTGCCGGTGTAGAGCACAAGGATGGGGTTACGGTACTCTCCAAAGCCGTTTTTGCGGAAGTAGGCGCTCCAGACATCCTCAGTGGATGCCAGGATCTGGCGGGAGAATGTGGCAAGGGCCTCGTTCTCTTCCGTGGGCTGATAGGATTCCTCCGTCATTGTGGCCACCCCGCCAGCCCCCTGAACAGCCCTGAAGACATCTCCAAGGTCTCCGCCCATAAGGAGTGTAAGTATTGCCACAATGGCTATTCCACCGATTCCCATACCGGCTTTTGCGCCACCGCTCATTCCGCGGCGGTCTTCTACGTTTTGGCTTTCACGCCTGCCGTCCATTCTCATAGCAAAGAGTATTTTTGCAAAGTTACAAAAATGTACGTTATTTCACCATATCAGTGAAAGAGGAAGGATTCTGACGGAACTCCGTGGGTGTAAGGGCATAATACTGCTTGAAGTTGCGTGCGAAAAGGCTGCCGGAGGAGAATCCGCAGGCCGATGCAACGTCTGAAACTGACATCTCCGGTGAAGACGACAGCATCTTTGCGGCTTTCTTGAGGCGCACAACATTGAGGAATGCCGCCAGGGACTGATAGGGGCTTCCGTGGGAGAAAGCCGATCCTATGCGCTCCTTTGAAAGGTGGTACCTGTCCATCAGGAACTGCCTGTCCTCGGTGCGCTGCAGAATCATCCCCCTGCCCTCCGCTATCTCCGCTGCCATGTGCATCAGCCGGAAGCAGTGCATCATGTTCTTCGAGTCGTAGTTCTTGTCAAGGTTCGACTCATAGCGTTTCGGATTGCGGTTGCTCACCCACTCCTGGTACTCTGCATACTGGCGGCAATGGGTGGAGTATCCACTCTGGTTGTAGGAGATGAAGCACATCGGACGGGTGTGCTTGTCGTCGATGGAGGAGAGCCGTATCTCATCGGCCTTGGCATCGTTTTTGATGACACCACGATAGCCTATGGGCACCATCTGCGACAGCCTTTCAATGACAGCGACCCTTTCTGTTTCTCCATAGTACTCTTGGCAGAAAGATAAAAACCGCCCGTCTTCTCTCCAGTCCGGATAAGCGGTGATGTGCGCTCCAAAGTCATAATACACGCCGTAGATGTCGTGCATGTTGGGTACGTTGACAAGTCCGCAGAACTCCTGATGCAGGCTGCGGTTGTCGAGCCAGTCGCTGAACTTCGTGCTGCCCTGCCCTTTGAAAGTATAGATAAAATCGTATGGGGTCAAGCGCTCCGTCACGGGGTTGACAATCTTCTTGTTCAGTCCCCGTGCCTTCTCAATCTGTGACTTGGCATAGCCGAAGAAAGGATTGAAGCACTGCTTGCTGATGAACTGGTCGCGTTGGTCGATGA